>DASYYA010000173.1:0-8974 GCA_035934355.1 Candidatus Rubrimentiphilum sp.
GCGCTATCAAGATCTCAGGCAGGGCGACATAATCGAAGCGTTTTCGGTAGAGACGGTCGCTGCGGAGCTAACTCCTGCTTAATGAACAAGCAACGGATGCAACGCATTGACCACGAGATCCAAAAAATCTTGGGAACGCTCATTTCGCGCGATCTCAAGGATCCGCGTCTTGGATTTGCGACCGTCACGCGTGTGGAAATCTCGCAGGACATGCAACACGCCAAGGTCTTCGTCTCGGTGATTGGCGACCGGCACGTCGCGCGGCAGACGATGGATGCGCTGAAGCGTGCGTCGGGGTTTCTGCGCGGCGAACTCGGCCATGAAATCAATTTGCGCTACACGCCGGCTTTGCAGTTTATCGAAGATCGTACCACCGAGCGCGCGATCGCAATTGCCAAGACGCTGCGTGAGGACGCAGCTAAGACGTGATCGGCGACAAGCCGATCGTCGCGACTACCGAACAGGTGGTCGCCGAGCTGCGCGCGCGTAGCACCTTCGTGATGGTCAGTCACGTAAAACCCGATGGCGACACGTTAGGCGCAGGTTTGGCACTAGGATTGGCGCTGAAACGCCTTGGAAAACGCGTACACTATTTTCAGGGCGAATCGGTACCGCGTAATCTGCGGTTCTTACCCGACGCCGATCTCGTCAGCTCGACGGTTCCCGGCGATTTGCCCGCCGACACATTGTGGGTATTCTGCGACATGAGCGACACGTCGCGCGCGGGCGAAACGCTGCCGAAACTCGAGCGCGAGAATATTCTCGACATCGATCACCACCTCGGCAATTCACATTTTGGAGCGCTGAACTACGTTCTGCCGCACGAGTGTTCGACCGGAACTTGCGTCATGCATTTGCTGCGTGGCTTAGGTGTTGCCTTGAATCCGGAGATAGCGACGTGCTTGCTGACGACGATCATGACAGATACCGGCGGCTTCATGCACAGCAACACCACACCTGAAGTGTTGTTGTTATCGGCAGAGCTGATTGGCTCAGGCGCCGACAAAGACCAAATTACCGAAGAGATTTTCGCCAACAAGCGGTTTGCCGCGATCAAGCTACTCGGACGCGCCTTAAACGAAGCAGCGATGTCACACAACGGCCGGTATGTCTGGTCGTTTGTCGACGACGCCATGCTCAAGGAGTGTCACGCCGACGGTGAAGATACCGAAGAGATTATCGGCCATTTACGCTCCGTCGAAGGCGTGGACGTTGCGGCGCTGTTTAAAGCGTACGATGGCGAGCTCCGCGTTAGTCTGCGCAGCAATGGCCGCATCAACGTGCAGGCCGCGGCCGCGCGGCTTGGCGGGGGAGGACATTTTCGCGCTTCCGGATTGACGTTTGCGGGATCGCTGCCGGATGCGGTTCACGCGGTCGAGGAAGCGCTCGTCGCCGAAGGGCTCTAAGCGTTGTGATTGGGTTTGTGAACGTATTCAAACCCGCGGGACCGACATCGGCGCAAGTCGTTGCGCGCATTCGGCGCATTTACGGACTGTATTCGCGCGACCGGCACATCGCCGCCGGGCACTTAGGGACGCTCGATCCGCAAGCCGCCGGCGTCTTGCCGATTGCTATCGGTAAAGCGACGCGGCTTATTCCGCTGCTCACGGATCAGCGCAAAGCGTATGTGTGCACGCTGATGGCGGGCCGCTCCACCGCAACTGCGGATGCGCACGGCGAAACGACCGTCGAGACGCCGCTTCCGGCAGAGTGGCGAAAGCGGCTAAAAGATATTCTTCCGAGTTTTATCGGCCGCATCGAGCAGGTTCCCCCGATGCATAGTGCGCTGCATTATAAAGGAAAGCGGCTTTACGACCTTGCGCGCGCCGGAGAAAAAGTCGTCCGCAAGGCCCGAACGGTGACGATCTATGGATTAACGCTTTTGGGAGTCGAGGGGGACGCTGCACGTTTGCGTATCGCATGCAGCGAAGGAACCTACATCCGTACGCTCTGTGAAGATCTCGGAACTGCCATCGGCATCCCCGCACATATGGGTGCGCTCGTGCGCGAAGGCTCCGGAGCATTTCTTTTGCAAGAAAGCCGCACATTTGAAGAGATTGCCGATCGACCCGACGCTGCGCTGATCGCTCCCGAATCGATTATTCCGTTTCCGACCATCGTCCTCGATTTGCGCCACTCTGCCGATTTTCGCGCGGGGAGAATGGTGCCGTTGCCGGCCGGTGCGCCGGCTCGACACGTGTTTGTGCGTGACGCGTCGCGAATGCTCGTTGGCGTCGGCGAAACGCACGGCACGTTGCTCGCTCCGCGTAAAGTGTTTTTGTGAACCTCCGCTACTCACTGACCCGATCCGACGATGCGCCCCTCATATTAGCCATCGGTTTTTTCGATGGCGTGCATCGCGGCCATCGCGACATCGCGCGCCACGTGCTCGCGCTGCGACAATTGAACGGGCGCGCGGGCGTTTTAACCTTCGCGAATCACCCCGCGACGTTTTTGCGGCCAGGTTCGGAGCCGCACCTCATTACGACGCCCGAAGAGCGGATCGATCTCTTAAGCCAAGCGGGATACGACGAATGTTTCTTGGTGCCGTTTGACGACGCGATTGCAACTCAGGAGCCTGAGGATTTCTTGCGCCGCGCATTGATCGGCAAGTTGCGCGTGAAGGGAGTTGTCGTGGGGCGCACATTTCGCTTTGGCCACGGTCGCGCGGGTAACGTGCACGTCATGCAGCGCGTTTTTGGAGAGGCCGGGGTAGCCTTTGAAGCGGTTGAGAATACGATCGACGACGCCGGCGTTCGCATATCGAGCTCGCGCATTCGCGAGTACATCGCGAACGGAGATCTCGCGAACGCCGATCGGCTCTTAGGCCATCCTTACGAGATATGCGGCAAAGTTATTTTAGGAACCGGGAGAGGGCACGGCCTTGGATTCCCGACCGCAAACCTGGCGCTGCCGAAGAAACTCTTGCCGCCCGAAGGTGTTTATGCCGCGGTCGCGCGTCATGACGGGCGCGACTATGCTGCGCTGGTCTCCATTGGAACGAATCCGACGTTTGGCGAAGGTGGACTGACGGTCGAAGCTTGGCTACGCGACTTCGAAGAAACAATCTATGGCCGGGAGATCGCGCTGCGCGATCTGCGCTTTGTGCGCAACCAGCGGAAATTTAAGAATGCGGACGAACTGCTGGCGCAAATGAAAGAGGACGCGAAAGTGATTGCGTTTCCCGCTTATGGTTAGGATAACGATGGCCATTGCTTGCGTCGCTTTGGCAGCGTGCGCAAGCGGCGCGAGAATGCCGCAGGCGCAACAGCCTGCGCCGAATTGGACTGAACCGACTTCCACCGGCGGAACACTTTCACTGTCATCGCTGCGCGGCAAAGCGGTTTATATGAACTTTTTTGCGACGTGGTGCGGGCCGTGTAAGGACGAAGCGCCATTCATAAACACGATGCAAAAACGATACGGCGCGCGCGGCTTACAGGTTGTCGGCATAGATGAATTCGAGAACGCCAAACAGGCTGAAATATTTCGCAAGCGCTATGGTCTCGTGTATCCGGCGGTGCTGGACAGCGGCACGCTCCAATCGCAGTACCTCGTCAACGGATTACCGGTGCATGTGTTCATCGGCCGCAACGGCATCATACACAAGATTGCCGTCGGTCAACTTTCAAAAGCACAGATCGCGAGCAATGTCGCGGCAATTCTCAAACAGTGAACTTAGAGATTGTCAATGCTGCCGCGGCAGTCGGCACCTTTCTCGTCATTGCGGCAACCGCCATGGCTGCGCTCGTCCAATTGCGGCACCTGCGCGCGAGCAATCAGCTCCAAGCGCTGCTCGCCGTGTTGAGTATGCCCTACGAGCCGGCGCTCAGCGAGAGCTTCGCTTTCGTGACGCATGAGCTGCCCCAGAAAATGAACGATCCGGCGTTTCGCCGCGTGCTCGAAGGCCCATTACCCCCGGACCGGTTGGTTCACAAAGAGCTCCGCGTTTGCGATTACTACGAACGTCTCGGATCGATGATTAAATTCGGTCTCATTCCAGAAGAACTTTACTTCGACAACAGCACGCCCGAGAACTCATGGAAAGTGCTGGAACCCGTCATCGCGATCATGCGCCGCCATCGCGGCGCCGTCGTATACGATAACTTCGAGTACTTAGTGGCGCGGTCGCGCGAATGGGATCGGCGTCATCCTGGAGGCGCTTTTCCGAAAAATCAGCCGCGGTTGACGGTCAGCGATGCGTGGCTGGCAGAGGATAGCGCGCAGGTAAGGTCAGGCAGCACTCACGACCAGAGCGTCGCCCTCTAGCCGCACTTCGGCCGCCGAACCGCGCGAAAGCTCACCGCGCAGAATTGCCGAGGATAATGGTGTGCTGACATGGCGCGCGACAATGCGATGGACGTAACGCGCACCGCTGCCCGCATTCATGGCTGCGCGCGCAAGAAAACCGCGAGCGTCACGAGAGAGCTGGAGCGACACATCGCGCGCCCCTAACCGGCCCGCGAGCGCATCGACGTGGATGGCAACGATCTGCTCGATCTGCTCGAGTTCCAGGTCGTTAAAATGCACGATATCATCGATGCGATTGAGAAACTCCGGCCGGAACGCAACCGGCAGTTCGTCGTTGCTGAGATTTGTCGTCATGATAATGAGCGCATGGCGAAAGTCGATCGTACGTCCTTTGGCGTCGGTCACGCGGCCATCGTCGAGAATCTGCAGTAAAATCGCCGCAACGTCTGGATGCGCTTTCTCGAGCTCGTCAAATAGCACGACACAATACGGACGGCGGCGCACGGGCTCGGTGAGTTGCGCGGGTTCGTCATGCCCCTGATATCCGGGCGGCGCTCCGAGCAAACGGGAAACCGTATGCGCTTCAGTAAATTCGGAGAGATCGATGCGAACCAACGCCGCTTCGCTGCCGAAAAGCGCTTCGGCTAAGGCTTTCGCCAGTTCGGTCTTGCCCACGCCGCTGCTGCCCATAAAGAGAAAACTGCCGAGCGGCTTGCGCGGATCGTGCAGTCCTGCACGCGCGCGTCGAATCGCTTCGCTGACGGCAGCGATTGCCTCGCGCTGGCCGATGACGCGTTTGGCGAGAACCGGCTCAAGCGAAAGGAGATTGTTGATCTGGGATTCGGTGAGCGTCGTTTGGGGAATGCCGGTCCATTTTGTAACGATCGCGGCGACGTCGTCCGAACCGACGAGTGTTTTCTTTGCAAGAGAGACTGACGCAGCCGCTTCGTCCATGAGATCGATGGCTTTATCCGGCAGAAACCGGTCGGCAATATAGCGCGCCGAGAGCGCGGCTGCTGCTTTGACGGCGTCATCACCAATCGCGACACCGTGGTGGGCGGCATACCGATCGCGCAAACCGCGCAGGATGCCTTCGGTTTCGTCGATCGTCGGTTCTTCGACCATCACCGGTTGGAAACGCCGCTCGAGTGCCGCATCCGATTCGATGTACTTGCGGTATTCGTCAAATGTTGTCGCGCCGATGCATTGCAAGTCGCCGCGCGCAAGCTCGGGCTTAATCATCGAGCTTAAGTCGAGCGAACCTTCGGCGGCACCCGCGCCGACGAGCGTATGCAACTCGTCGATAAAGAGAATCACGTCGCGAGATGCGCGACGAACTTCATCGAGAATTCGTTTGACACGTCCCTCGAACTCGCCGCGATATTTTGTTCCGGCAACAAGCGGACCCAACGAAAGCGCGAGCACCCGTTTATCGCGCAATGCTGCAGGAACGGTGCCGGCGGCAATGCGCTGCGCCAATCCTTCGACAATTGCCGTTTTGCCGACACCGGGCTCGCCAACCAAAACCGGATTATTTTTGCTGCGGCGTGCGAGAATTGAGATGACGCGTTCGACTTCATTATCGCGTCCAATAACGGGATCGAGTTTGGCCGTGCGCGCGAGTTCGGTTAAATCGCGCGAAAACGCCGCGAGGGTCGGTGTTCCGGGCCGGAAGCGGCGCGTGAGATCTTCGATGGGACTGCCGCCAGAGCTATCGCGCCGATTCAGACTTTCAATTAAATAGGCGCCGCCGGCCACAAGCGCAGCCGCGGTAAGCGCCGCGCCGGCCAAAGGCAATGCGCTCTTGGTGGCGCGTCGCCGCGCAGCGCATGGCACGCACAGGTTACTCTTGCCTTCGCGAACGCTGGCAGGCCGTACGCCGCATTGCTCGCACGTCTGGTTCACCACTGCCCCTACCCTTCGGCAACGGGATGAGTTTCACACGCCTGTTAGGGGGTCGCTAAGAACGTCGCGTTTACGCTGGCTTGGACATCCAGGGTACCCGGCGGCGGAATAACCGTTGGCGCGCCATACACGTCTGCACTTTTGAGCGCGCCGGCGATCATCGGTGGCGGAGGTGAATAACCGGTGCTGATTGAGGCAACTCGGATGATATGTAGCCCGGCTGCCTGCGCCAGCACTTCGGCCTGTGAGCGCGCGGACGCGACGGCATCCGCGAGCGCGCGTAAGAAAAGTGCTTTGGTATTCGAGATGCCGTACGAAACGCCGCCCACATTATTCACGCCGGCATCCACGGCGGTGTCGATCGTTTTACCGACCAGATCGAGCCGGTGCACGGTGATCGTTATCGACCGCGTGACGCTGTAACCGACATTGCGCAGATCGCGAACGCATGGCGGTTGCGGATAGCTCGAATTCACCAACGGACACGGCGGCGGTCCCGGATTGTAATACAAGTTATAGCCCGTGGTTTTGATGTCGCTTTCAGCAATGCCAATCGTTCGCATTCCCGTCGTAAAATGCGCGTAGATTGCATTGTTTGCCGAAGTCGCTTCTTCGGCGATCGCATTATGCGTCGTGATTGTCAAATTGATGATGGCGATGTCGGGCGGCGCAGATACGGTCGCTTGTCCGCTCGCGTTTATCGAGGTTGGCGGCACATCGGCGGCCACGGCATGCGTGCCGAGCGCAATCGACACGAACAGGGCGATGGCTAGATATCTCATGATGCGTCTTTCAACGCGCCGCATGCGCCTCCGCGTGACGATGGGAAAGAGAGGACCATGCTCGTCGAAGGCTTCGTCGGATTGGCTGCCGGAATCGTCGGGCGCTTTGTAATCCCCGATACAGGCTCAGGCGGAATTGGCGGCGATCTGCTGGTGGGCGTGCTTGGCGGTTTGCTCGGCGGGTTTACGTATAAACTCTTCGGAAACAAGCCGCCTTTTTATGACTTCAATGATTGGAGCGTCATCTGCGCGGCGATCGGCGCCTTCATCTTTATTCTGGCCGCTCGCGCTATGACCGGCAGGCAAACGCTCGTTTAATCTGCCTCACCCGTGGTACACTGAAAAGATGTTCTGGTTCATTATTACCTTGATCGTCGTGGGCCTTATCGTAGGGCTCATCGCGCGATGGCTCGTCCCAGGCGCGGTCGGGGGCGGCATACTCACCGACATCGTGGTTGGAATCGCAGGCTCGTTCATTGGCGGGTTCATCTACCAGTGGATTGGACATGGCGCGCTCACTCCGCTTTGGAGCTTCATCTATGCGCTAATCGGCGCGGTCATTCTCTTGCTGATATTGCGGGCGTTCTCGGGCCGGCGCACAGTCGTCTAGCTCCGCGCGGAAAGGCCCTCGGCGTTTACGCTTCGTAATACGGCGCTATGGCCTACATCATTACCGAGCCGTGCATTGGGACCAAGGACAAATCATGCGTTGACGTTTGTCCGGTCGATTGCATTCACGGAAAAGATGAGGACACCATGCTTTACATCGATCCGGAGGTCTGCATCGATTGTGGAGCGTGCGTTTCTGCTTGTCCGGTAGAAGCGATCTTCGCGGACTCCGACGTGCCTGACAAATGGCAGAATTTCATTCAGATCAACGCCGAGTATTTTAAGAAGTAACCGGCTCGAACTTCTCGATCGTCCGATCGATTCAGTCGCCGAGCTCGAAGAGAACCTCGCAGACCTCGAGCGCGCCAACCATTATCTTGGCGGAATTCGCATGGTGCAAAACGCTCTCCAAGCCTTTGCCCCAAGCACGATTTTAGATGTCGGCTGCGGAGCCGCCGATATACCGCTGGCCCTGGTGCGCGACGCGCGCGAATGTGGCCGCAATCTCAAAGTAACCTGCGTCGATTCGAGCTCGCAAGTTTTGGCAATCGCGCGCCGGCATTCCGCAGATCCGGCGCTGAGTTTCGCGCAAACCGATGCGACGGCTTTGCCCTATGAAAATCGGAGCTTCGATGTTGCCATGTGCAATCTCACGTTGCATCACTGCGATCCGCCGGTCGCAACCGCGCTGCTTACGGAGATGCGCCGCGTTGCGCGCCACGGTTGCATTGTTACGGATCTCCGGCGTTCTCGAATCGTTTGGTTCGGTGCAAAAATTTTGGCGGCAATCGGCACGCACAATCGTTTGTCGCGCCACGATGCGCCGCTTTCGGTTCTGCGCGCATATACACCCGGCGAGGCGATGGCACTTGCGCGAGCTGCGGGCTGGCGCGCGCCCAAATTCGGGCGCGCGCCAATCGGCCGCATGGTGCTCGTCGATGGCTGATGTGATCGTTGCCGGTGCCGGTCCCGCGGGAGCCACGGCGGCGCTCTTATTGGCGCGAGCCGGGTACGAGCCGCTGATCATCGATCGTTCCACGTTTCCACGAACCAAAGCGTGCGGTGAATATCTGAATGCCGGCTCCGTGCGCATTTTGCATGAGCTCGATGTAGCGTCGCGCCTTACGCCAAGCGTGCTTCACGGCATCCGGTTGTCGGGAAATGGCGTTCGCACGCAGCTGCGCTTTTCCGAACCCGGTTGGGCCGTGCCGCGCATAGAGCTAGATGATGTTTTATTGAAAGCGGCGCTTGAGGCCGGGGCTCAGTTAGTTACCGGGCGCGTCGAAGACGTAAGAGATTCACCGGAGTCCGTTTCGATTTGGCTCCGAGAAGGCGACGGTGTTCGAACGCTGCAAGCGCCGATATTAATCGGTGCCGACGGTTTGCACTCAATCGTCGCCAAGAAATGCGGGTTAACTGCACAGCCG
>DASYYA010000203.1:0-2020 GCA_035934355.1 Candidatus Rubrimentiphilum sp.
TAGCGAGGATACGCGAGTTTAGGCGTTAATCTGGGCGGTTATGCTAAAGCGGCGAGCGTTTTTCAGCGGTATGGCGGGCGCCGTCGCGGTCGGCGCAGTCGGAGTGGAACTGCTTGCCGTGGTTCGCCGGCTGCCGTGGGACGCGCTCGCGCGCCGGCTTTCGGGAACAGTCGTCCTTCCAGGCGATCGCGGATACGCTGAACTCGCGCTTCCGAATAACCTGCGGTATTCCGCTCTCCGACCGGCGGGCATCGCGATGTGCAAGAGTGCGCGAGACGTTAGCTCATCGATTCTGTGGGCTCGCGAGAACGGCGTTGCGCTTGTCGCTCGTTCCGGCGGCCATTCATACGCGGGCTATTCTTCGACGAGCGGATTGATGATCGACATGCGCGCGATGAACAGCGTATCGCTGGACGAGGGAACAGGCGTTGCGACACTCGGTGGCGGCGTGCGGAACGGCGATGTTTTCGACTATTTCAGGAAACGTAATCTCGCAATTACTCATGGCCGGTGTCCGAGCGTCGGGATTGCCGGTCTAGCCCTCGGCGGCGGCATAGGCTTCAACATGCGCGCGCATGGTCTCACCTGCGATCAAATGCTTGCAAGCGAGATCGTCCTCTCCGACGGAACGATTCGAACGCTTACCGGTGACGATGATCTCTTCTGGGCCTGCCGTGGTGCGGGCGGCGGAAACTTCGGGATCAATACGTCATTTGCGCTCCAAACGTTCGAAGTCGGTCCGGTTACGGTTTGCGACTTGAGCTGGAACGAGGAGCCGGAACGTGTTTTCGCGAGTCTCGTCAACGCGCTCGAACGCGCTCCCAGGACGCTCGGCTCGAAACTTTCAGCCAGAGCACCTAGCGGTTCTTCAGGAATGAAGATTGAATTGCTGGCCCAGTTCGCCGGTACGCCGGACGGACTGCGCGAGGTGCTTGCCGACGCATATGCGATTGCACGTCCGGTGGGAACCCTCACGCGAGATCAATATTGGAAAGCGCAACGCGTGCTCTCCGAGCCGGGGCATGCAGCGTTTTATCAAGAACGCTCGCGGTTCTTTAACCAGGTGATCGATCATCAGGCGGTCGCCGTGATTTTCGATTGGTTGCAGAAGTATCCACAAACAGCTAGAACGGCCGCTTTCAAACTTTTTCAAACCGGCGGCCGCGTGAACGCAAAGAAGCCAAGCGATTCGGCGTTCGTGCACCGGCAGAGCCACTGGCTCGGGTCGATCGAGCTCTATTGGGAACGTGACACGCCGGTCAGCATATTGCGGCACAACTTGGCATGGCAAAGCGCATTCTACGACGCGATCGTTCCATTTGCCAAAGGAGGCGCGTACCAAAACTTCATCGACCCGTCGCTGACCGATTGGAGCGCCGCTTATCACGGCTCCAATCTCAAAAAGCTCGAAGCTATCAAGAAGCGCGTCGATCCGGCCGGCGTGTTCACGTTCCGCGAAGCAATTCCACCGGTGTAATACAATAATCAGTCAGACGACTGTTAATCAGCGGGTCGTCTTCGAGTCCAACATAATAAAGTACCCGTGGCCGGTTTTTGTCCGTCGACCAAACTAGTATCCCGTATATTCTTCCACACGGACGTCATCGCGGGATACGCCGGCTCCCACGAGCATGGCGTGCAGGCCTTTGACCATTCCAGGCGGTCCAGTGATGTAGTAGATCGCGTTCGCCGCGTCGGTATATTTTTCCAACAATTCGGGGTCGATCCGGCGCGTCTCGCCACTCCACGGTTGTCTAGAGTCTTTCATGTCGGTCATCGTCGCGACCAGCGTATAGTTGGGGTTGGTTTGTTGTAAGGCTTGCAGTTCAGTCAAAAACGCTGCGTCCTCAGGACGGCGATTGGAGTAGAACAGCACTATGCGGTGGGGAAGTTTCAGGTGAGCTGCTTGGAAAACGATGCTGCGAAACGTCGTTACGCCAATGCCCCCGGTGAGCAACACCGCGGGACGAGCAGCGTTCTCGTGCAATGTCAGATCCCCAAATGGTCCCTCGATTTTTGC
>DASYYA010000205.1:0-17128 GCA_035934355.1 Candidatus Rubrimentiphilum sp.
CCACGCCGGTCCACTCGAGCTTCGCGAGCACCGGTGCGAGCGGAACCTCGACTTCTTCATAGAGCCGCAACTGATCGCGTTGTTGGAGCGCTTCGCGCTCCTGTTCAACAAGACGAAAGACGGCATCGGCTCGGGCGGCCACGTCCTCGCCGGCGCCGAGCTGCAAAAACTCCTGAGCCGCATCCTCAACTTGCGCAAATGTCCGCGACGGATTCAGCAAATGCGCACCGATCATCGTATCGTCAGCAAAAACTCGAGGCTGAAACCCGCGATCGCGCAGCGCATGCAGTACCGCCTTAACGTCGTGCGCCGCCAAGCGTTGCCCGCCCAGCCATACTTTCTCGAAGGCACTTCGCACCGGATCGTGCGTCAGCGCGCCAATCAGGAAACCCAAGCCCGTCCCCGCTTGCGACGAAACGCCGATTTCGCCGTCGGTTTTCACGGCGAACGCCAGCTGCTGGGCGGATTCCAATGCCAAGAGCTCGCGCGCCAGCTGCGCATACTCGGGCGGGTCGGTTGCGGCTACATAGGATCGATAATGACCGGTGATACGTTCTTGCGTTTGGAGCAGCGGCAACGCTACGGGAACGTCGAGTTTATTCAGCAGTGTTTTGAATTCGAGTTCACTGTAGAGCCTGTAAAGCTCGTCATTGGCCGCCGGAGAAAATTTGGCTGCGTCCCAGTCCAACGTAAGGTCCAGCCGATCGTTGGCAACCGAAACATCGCGGCATGTCTTGGCTTGCGTTCCGTACTCTTCGAGCAGTTTTTGCAACTTCGGAGAACCCGCGAGCGCCGGGTTATCCACCAGCGCATCGAGGGAGCCCGCGGCACGAATCAGTTTCGATGCGGTTTTTTCCCCGACGCCGGGAATGCCCGGCAGGTTGTCTGACGGATCGCCTTTTAATCCGCGATAATCCGGCAGCTGCGCAGGCTTTAGACCAAATCGTTCTTCGACCGCCGCGATGTCGTATCGCGCAAGCTCTGTGATGCCGCGCCGGGTCATGAGCACCGTGGTAGCGTCGTCGACAAGCTGGAGGAGATCGAGATCGCCGGTCACCACCAGCGACTTCGCGCCCGCCTCGGAAGCATGGCGCGCGAGCGTCGCAATCACATCGTCGGCCTCCTCGCCTTCAATCTCGATGATTGGAATATGATTGGTGTCCAAGATGCGCCTCACCAGCGCAAATTGACCGCGGAGATCGTCGGGCATCTGATCGCGCTGCGCTTTATATTGCTGGTAAAGCGCCACGCGATGCGCCGGCATCCCCTTGTCGAACGCTGCAATAACGTGCGTGGGTTTTTCGTCCGTCACGATCTTATTGAGCATCATCGTGAAACCGTACGCGGCATTGATCGGCATGCCGCGCGTCGTCGTTAACGGCGGCAGCGCAAAGAAAGCCCGATAGACCAATCCATACGTATCTAAGAGCATCAGCGTATGCTCGCGAGCGGACTTCACGGCCGTGCCTCGACCACTAAAAATCCGGAGCCTGCAGCGACGCGGCCGTCATCATTGATTTTTAGAACGGAAACTTCGTAGCGTCCGGGTGTTTGCGGAGCCGTAATCTCGAAACTCGTATCATGTGCACGCCAAACTTTCCAATATGTATCCATCACCTCAGAACCGCTCATGGTGAGGTCGGGCGGAGGGCTGCCGCGCCGTGCAAACGTCTGGGCGAACGCCGGCGTTCCACTGGAACTCACCCACGAATGCCAGGTTGAGCCTGCCATCGCATTGGATTGTGTTGCGGTCGTTCCAAATGAAAGTAATGCGGGAGCATCTTCGAAGAGAGCGGCGCCGCTTGGCGGGTTTTGCGTAATTCGGACCACAACCGTTCCCCAACCCGGTTCGACGCCGTCCAGCTGCACCGTTGCAGCCGCCCCGGCAACATACACGCTGCGGTCGGAGAGCAGGCTCGTTTCAATCGGGCGCCCGGGTGAGTCGACCGATACCGGAACTGCCGTCGCTTGTAACGCGCCATTGCGGACCAGAGCCGCGCCGGCCCAAAGCCTGCCCGCAGTTGCGGGAATGCGAAAATTCGTTTGCGCGATTCCCGAACGAATCGGCGTTTCGTGAAATTCCGTTTGCCCGGCGCTCTCCAGTGTGAACAGAACGACGCCTGAACTTCCGGGAGCCTGCGCGCGGATGGCGATCGATTGCCCCGCGACGTACCGATCGCGGTCGAATGCCAGCGCAATCGCTCCGGCGGAAGCATGCGAACTTTGCATCGCTTGCGCTTCGCTTTGAAGCTGCGCCGCATCGGTGGCACGCCAGCTGTCGCCTTGCGCGCTCGCAACGAGCAGACTAAAGCCGGCCTCCGGAGCGAAAAACGATCCTTTCACATATCCGCGCGGATCCAGCGTTAGGCTTTGCTGCTGAATGCTGGCGCCGTGAATCAGTTGCACTAGTACGCGAAGACCACCGGCTGGGCGTCCACTGCGGAGGTCGCGGCCAACTACCGCGAACGTTGCCGGAGAACCAACGCCAACCTGCGTGCGATCGAGAATCACGCCAAGCGCCACCGGCGCATCTGAAACGACCAGGCGGGTTTGCGCGCTGGCGGCGGCTACGCTTGCACGAATGCCATAAGTGGAACTTAATTCGTCCGAAGGATGCGGGATCTGAAATTCCGCGTGTCCGTTTTCATTGGAAACAATCTGCGTCCGGAACCAAGACGCCATCCCCCACGTTTCACCGGCTTCGTCCATCAAGGCGTGCGGCGACCGGATCACGTCGATCGCGATCGACGCATTCTTGAACGGTTGGCCGTTGC
Organism: Candidatus Rubrimentiphilum sp.; assembly: GCA_035934355.1. Classification (GTDB taxonomy): domain Bacteria; phylum Vulcanimicrobiota; class Vulcanimicrobiia; order Vulcanimicrobiales; family Vulcanimicrobiaceae; genus Rubrimentiphilum. Next base: position 2,775 of record DASYYA010000205.1, read on the forward strand.
GCGTCACCTCGATGTCCACCGGTACGTCGGCGTGTGCATCGCAGGTGTCGCACAGCGGCCGGATTCGCAGTGAAACGCCGTTGGCGCTCGATTCCACCCAGACACCGGCGGCAGCAGTCGCGCCATTTGCGTCCGCCAGGACAGTGTAGTTGCCGGCAACAGCATCTTGCGGAACCGCAAGATCTACCGCAAACGCACCCGCAGCATCGAAGCGCGCCGGCGCGCGCGCCACGATCGCGCTCCCGGAACGCAAACTGACTTGCACGTCGCCGCGGCTCGGGTGCAAAGACGCACCCCTTCGCAGTCGCCCGAATCCGACCGCATGGACGATCTCTCCCGCGCGCAGCACCGCGGAGTTGGTTTTAATCGCCAAGATCGTTCGTGGCAATTGTGGCTGCGGCAAGAACGATACAAACGCGGCGCTGCGTCCCCAGCGCGCAAGCGCGAAGCTCGGCCGCCTGGCGGCACGCCACGCGATCAAACCGTTGCGATCGGTAAACCGATCGATAAACTGCCGCCCGACCAAGAACGATACGCGCATGCGCTGGAGTGGCTCCCCGGTTCCGAGATCGGTGCCGAATAGCGCGATTGAAGCCGGCGTCTCTTTGGTCAAAAGCCCGATTCGCGTACGGTTGATCCAGATTTGCTCGCCGATATTGCCGCGGCGAGCTTCAATGACAAAAAATCCTTCGCGCGATCCCAGCGGAACGTTTACGGTGCTGCTTTGGAATCGGTAACCCGAAGGCGGAGTGAACTTCCAGCGCACAATTGGCGTTAATCTGCGGGTGTCGAGGGGCCGGGTCTGCGCATTCGATCCGGCGACGATGACATCGGCCGGATCGGCTGAATAGGCCGAAAAGTCAAGCGGCGCATCGGTGTACGTATCGACGCGGACCGCCGCAGACTTCCACGGAACGTTAGAATCGGATGCAAAGAGTGCAAAATAGGCGTCAAGACGATGATAATCGAGAATTGGGCGTGCCGCGTGTACAGTAGCCGGAATCAACATCGCCACGATCAAAATCACGGCGCCCGGGCGCAGGCGTCCCAACATGAGCGCTCGGCTTTCGACGGTTGGCACGGCGTGAGCCTGCGATTCTGCGCTGCGCTCCTTTTGCTACTGAGCAGCCCTGTCGGCGCACGAGCAGCAAACACACCGCAACCGGCTCCGACAATGCCGAAACTTCCGAATAAACCGTTGCACGTCGACCTGCAAGTCGAAGTGAACAGTAAAGGCCAGGTCGTGCGCGTACCGCACGGAAACCTTTCAGGCGACGCCGCGTTTGACACGATGACCATGGGCAATGCGCTGCAGATGTGGATTCGCCGGCCCGACGGGAGCGCGACCGCCGGATTGTTTCGCGTCGATTACAATTACGATCCCAAAGCGCCGAAAGATCACGACGTATCGCGCAGGGTGACGCTGTTGTCTCGCGGTGGAAAATGGGCCGGAGAAAGCGGGGCCGCCACGCTGATGATGGCGGCACTGCAGCGGCAACGCGATGCAGCGCTAGCGAAGCTTCGGGAAGAGCAGCGCAAAAAAGAAGACGAGCAAAGCAAGAACCTTCCGGATATCAACGGAATCGTAAAAAGATCCGTCCTGAAAACGTCACCCTCGCCCTCACCCAAGCCGTAAGCGCGATTTGCGGTACGTAACCTTTGAGCGCGACGGCCGGTCGCGCCCAGGTTACATCGAGGGCGAGCGCGTCGTTGCCATCGAGTGCGCGTCGCTTGTGGAGTTTATCGCGCTCGACCCGTCGAAGCGCTCGAGTCGAATCACCGATCGATCGTTTGCGCTAAATGAAGTGCGCTTGCGCGCACCCGTGCATCCTCACAAAAATATTTTTTGCGTGGGACGAAACTATCTCGAGCACGTCAAGGAAGGCGCTCGGGTCTCCGGACGGGATCTCAAGCTGCCTTCGGTGCCGACATTCTTCACCAAAGCACCCACGGCGATCGCGAACCCGGAGCAAACGCTCGAGTTCTCTGCTGCGATCTCCCATGAATATGATTGGGAGGCGGAGCTGGCCATCGTCGTTGGCGCGCGGATCAAGAACATCAATCAGGACGCGGCGCTGGACGCCGTCTTCGGTTATACCTGCGTCAACGACATCACGGCGCGCAATCTGCAACGCGAACATCTCCAGTGGTTCAAAGGGAAAAGTCTTGACAATGCCTGTCCGATAGGGCCGTGGATCGTGAGCGCCGATGAAATCGGCAATGCCCAAGACCTTACCATCGAACTGCGGCTAAACGGAGAACCCAAACAACACAGCAACACGTCCCAGATGATTTTTACGCTGCCGGTACTCATTGCCGAGCTTGCGAAGGGAATGACGCTCGAACCCGGCGATGTGATCGCCACCGGCACGCCGGACGGCGTCGGCTTCGCGCGCACGCCGCCGGAATTTTTTGCCGATGGTGATGTCGTCGAAGTCGAGATTGAAAAGATCGGCATTTTGCGCAACCGGATCGCCATCGCGTAAGCAAGGGTTGCCACGCCGCAACCGCAAACGGACGGGCCGTGAAGATCGCCGTGTTGCGCGAGAGCGCACCGAACGAAAAGCGGGTTGCCCTTGTCCCTGAAACGGTTGCGAAACTTACCAAAGGCGGCGCCGCCGTAACGATTGAACGAGAGGCCGGATCGGCCGCAGCGTTTACCGACGATCTTTACACCCAAGCCGGTGCCCGTGTGGCCGATCGCGCATCCGCACTGAGCGATGCCGATCTGGTCATCGGCGTCGGCCGTCCCGATGACGCAACGCTGCAGAATGTACGCAAGGGCACGGTGCTCATCGGATTACTGGGACCGTTAGGCGATCCTCAATATGTCCAGAAACTCGCCGCAGCCGGCATCACCGCGCTTTCGATGGATGCCATTCCTCGCATTACGCGCGCGCAGAGTATGGACGTGCTCAGTTCGCAGAGCAATATCGCGGGATATAAAGCGGTCTTGTTGGCCGCGTCGGCATTGCCGAAATTCTTTCCGATGCTCACGACCGCTGCCGGAACGATCCGTCCCGCGAAAGTCCTCGTGCTGGGTGCCGGCGTCGCCGGTTTGCAAGCGATCGCGACCGCGCGCCGGCTGGGTGCGGTGGTGAGCGCGTACGATACGCGGGCTGTGGTCAAAGAACAAGTCCAGAGTTTGGGAGCTTCGTTCTTGGAGATCGATGTCGGCACCGATGCCGAAGGCGCGGGCGGCTATGCCAAAGAGCTCACGCCGGAGCAAATCGAAAAGCAACGCCGTTTCATGATCGATCACATTGGGGCATCGGATGTGGTGATTACGACGGCGCTTGTTCCGGGACGGCCGGCACCGTTACTGATCACCGAAGAAGCGATTGCCGCGATGGGTCCGGGATCGGTGATCGTTGACTTGGCCGCTGAAGCCGGCGGAAACAGCGCGCTCACCAAACGCGATCAAACGGTTATCACCCCAAACGGCGTTCAAATTATCGGCACAACGAACCTGGCGGCCACCATGCCGTATCACGCGTCGCAACTCTACTCGCGCAATGTGGGTGCGTTGCTTGAATCGTTGATGAAAGACGGCAAACTCAATCTCGATCCGGCTGACGAAATCGCTAAAGGAACCACGATCGTGAAGGATGGTGAGATCGTTCACCATCCCACCCTCGATGCGCTCGGAAGCAAGGCGGCAACATGAGCGAGCTCGCGACGTTTTTTTCGCTGCTTACGGTCTTTGTACTCGCCGTTTTTGTCGGATTTGAGGTTATCTCGAAGGTACCAACTACTTTACACACGCCGCTGATGTCGGCCACCAACGCCATTCACGGTATCGTTTTGGTCGGTGCAATCATCGTGACTGTTAAGCTCCTTTCGCCGGCGCATACTCTGGCAACGCCGCTGCTCACAGTAATCGCGATCGTTGCGGTGGCGCTCGGCACAATCAATGTCGTCGGCGGATTTGCCGTGACCGAACGCATGTTACAAATGTTCAAGAAGCGCGAGCCCGCCAAGAAGTGACTGTCTTCGCGCTGCTTCGTCTCGCCGAGATCGCGGCAATCGTGCTGTTCATTCTGGGCTTACACTTCTTGAGCTCACCGGCCACCGCGCGTTTCGGCAATCGTTTGGCTGCCGCCGGCATGCTGATTGCGATCGCCTCCGAGCTCGGGCCTTCACACGGCGTCGGCTGGTGGGCGATCTTGATCGGAATCGCTGTCGGCACTGCCGTCGGCCTGGTGTCAGCGCTCAAAGTAAAGATGACCGCAATGCCGCAAATGGTCGCGCTCTTTAATGGCGCCGGTGGCGGCGCTGCCGCCTGTGTTTCCACAACGCAATACTTGCTCTGGGCGCGCGCACACGCGGCCGGCGTGCAGCTCGACGTGTTGACCGACGTTTCACTGGTATTGAGCGCGATCATCGGTGCGCTGAGCGCGGCCGGTTCCATTATCGCATTTCTCAAGCTCCAAGAGATCATGAGCGGACGGCCGGTGACGTATCGCGGACAACAGATCGTAAACGCAACGGTCGCGCTCGCAATTGCGGCGCTCGCACTTTGGGTCATGGTCACGCTGGGCGTCGAGCCGGTGTGGGCCTACGGCGCGATGGTCGGGTTGGCGCTCGTCTTGGGCGTGATGTTCGTGCTGCCGATTGGCGGCGCAGATATGCCGGTAGTCATCTCGCTGCTGAACTCGTTTACCGGAGTCGCGGTTGCCATCACCGGTTTCGAGCTGCGCTACTCCGTATTGATTATTGCCGGAACATTGGTGGGCGCCAGCGGTACGTTGCTCACGGTGCTCATGGGGAAAGCCATGAATCGCCCGCTGCGCAACGTTCTCTTTGGCGCCTTTGGCGCGGCCGGCGGACTCGAACCTGCCGCCGCAGGCGGCGGTCAGCAGAATGTTCGCAGTGTCAGCGTCGACGATGTGGCCGTAATGCTCGCGTACGCGCATCAAGTAATCGTTGTTCCGGGTTATGGGATGGCGGTTGCGCAAGCGCAGCACAGCGTACGCGAGCTTGCCGATCAATTGGAGAAGCACGGAGTCACCGTGAAGTATGCGATTCATCCCGTCGCCGGGAGAATGCCCGGCCATATGAACGTGCTGCTCGCCGAAGCCAACGTTCCGTACAACCAACTCTACGACATGGACGATATCAATCCGGAGTTTGCACGGACGGACGTGGCACTGGTGATCGGCGCCAATGATGTGACCAATCCGGCAGCGCGCAATGTGCCTTCCTCACCGATTTACGGGATGCCCATATTAGACGTCGATAAAGCCGCGAACATCGTGGTACTCAAACGTTCGATGCGATCGGGTTTTGCCGGAATCGAAAATCCGTTATATGAGAATCCAAAAACCGCCATGCTCTTCGGCGACGCCAAGGCCAGCGTCGATGGGCTGATCTCGGCGGTTAAGGCGCTTTAGAGCGCGCTCCGGCAAAGCCGACAGGGCCCCGGCCTTCGGCCCTCCCGCAATCTCGTTAACGTGCCAGCTGCCAGCTTGCGGAGTTCCAGGTCGGCAAAAACGCATTGGGATAAAATCCTTTGAGTTCTTTGCGGTACGCATAGATATAATTTGCGTTGAAAAGATAGATGATCGGAATATCTGCAGCGACCGTGCCTTCGATCTTCGCATAGATCATTTTGCGCTGCGGGCGCGACGGTGACGCGAGAGCTGCGGCCTCGAGCCGGTCGACTTCCGGATTGCAATATCGCATGTAGTTACTGGGAGCGCGGCATTTCAAGATTGAGGAATCGTCGGGATCCGATCCCATCGTAAATGGGACGTAGGCCAAGTCAAAACCGCCGGAGGCCAAGATTCCCGTGCGGGGCAAAAAGAGCTGCGCATTCGTAACAGTTTTTTGCGAAACGTCGATACCGCGGCGGCGCAACTGCGCTTGCACGGCAGTGGCAACCTTCATACCGGTCGTCGTTTCACGAAACTGCACGTAGACGAGCGTGAGCTCGCGCCCGCTTTTGCGGCGCATACCGCCCGGCCCACGGTGCCAGCCGGCTGCGTCAAGGAGCGCATCGGCCGCCGCCGGGTTGTATCGGGGCTCGCGAACATTCGGATCGAACGCCCAAGAGAATCGCGGCTGAATTGCGTCGGTGACCGGATATTGTCCCAGTGTGATTTTTCGGCTGATCGCGTTACGATCGATCGACATCGCCAGCGCGCGACGGATACGCACGTCATCGAGCGGGGCACGTGACAGATTTACAGTCAAACCCGCAACGACACCGGTTGGAACGTAGCGGTACACAATATCCGTGTGCGAGCTTAAAGTGTCTTTTTGCGCGGGAGCGATAAGGTTCCAATCCAGTTCACGCGATTGCAACAAGAGCAGATTCGTATCGGGGTCGGGAACGATACGAATATCGAGGCGAGCTGCTTTCGGCGAACCTTTCCAATATCGCGGGTTGGCAACGTACAGCAGCGAGTCACCGCGGCGCCACTGGACAAAGCGATACGGACCGTCCCCGACAATCGGAGCAGCGTTAAACGCCGCCCGCGCCAACGGAGCTTGGTTTCTCAGGATGTGAGCCGGGAGCACGAACTGCGGGCGGAAGCCGTACGAGAAAAAGGTGTCCACCGCCGGCGCCCATGCATGTTTTAAATGAAGAACGACGACATGCGTTCCGCGAGAGTCGGCACGATCGATCAGATCGTAGCCTTCGCGCGAGGGTACCGGATTATGCGGGTCTTCGATTGCCTTTAGCGTGAAGAGCACGTCCTCTGCGGTGACAGGAACGCCGTCACTCCAGCGCACTTGCGGACGAAGTCGGTACACAATCGTCCGCCCATCCGGAGAGAGATCGCCGTTGGCTTGCGTCGGGACGCGGGTCAGTAGTTCGGGAATCTCGCGCCCTTGAGGATCGAAGTCGATAAATGGCTCGAATGAAAGGCGCGCCAGCTGCTGTTCGACCGACGCAGCGTCCTGATGTAAAAAGAGCGGATTTAAGTTGCTCGGATCGGACGACAGGTCAAAGCGAACCGAGCCGCTTAGCCTGGCCGCCGGGCCGTGCGAGCACGCTGCCAGCGCTGCCGTTAGCAGTAAAGGAGCGAATTTCCGCATCGCGCGTGACGTTCTGCGACCCTTCGCGCGCCTCTTGCGCCGGATATCTTCCGGATTTATACTATATACACCGGATGATTTATGGAAATATGAACAAAATGCCGAACGCCGTAGCCGAATTGGACGACCTCGACCTACGATTGCTGGGCGCGTTGCAACGCAATGCACGCTCGACCTATGCCGAGCTCGCGGACGAAGTCGGTCTGCGGACCTCGACCGTTCACGAACGCGTCAAGCGGCTCGAAAATCGCGGCTACGTTCGGGGCTACGCGGCCCAGCTGGACGGCAAGCTTTTGGGTTTGGAGCTGGTCGCGTTTATCGGCTGTTACACCACACCCGATTGCAGCTACGAATCTTTTGTGGCGACGCTATCGGCGATGCCGGAGATCTGTGAGATTCACAGCGTGGCCGGCGAGGAGTCATTTGTGCTTAAAGTGATGACGCGTTCGACCGCGCATCTGGACGAACTGCTCTCGCGCCTGAAGAGCGTGCCGGGGATGGCGCGTACCAAAACGACCATCGTGCTTTCGACGCCGTTTGAGCGTTGCGGGATCTCTGTGCAATGAAGACACCGCATCCTCTGGGGTTACACCGCGTGATCGAACCGGCAGGCGCACTTCCGCAGGCAGCCTGGAAACTCGATAACACGCCGAAAGCCTTTGCCAACGAGATTTTGTGCGACGTCGAAATGCTGAATCTCGACTCGGCGTCGTTTGCGCAGCTACGCGAAAGCTGCGGCGATAATCCCGACGCGATCGCCGAACAGATTACCGGCACGGTGCGCACACGCGGCAAACAGCATAACCCGGTAACCGGAAGCGGCGGCATGTTCGTCGGTTCGGTCGCCGAGATTGGCGAAGGTTTGCGCCACAAGCTTGCCTTGCACGCCGGTGAGCGGATCGCTTCGCTCGTATCGCTTACGCTCACGCCGTTGTATCTCGATGCAGTCGAAGCGGTCGATCTGCAAACTGCGCGCGTCTTCGTTCGCGGCAAAGCCATTCTCTTTGAGTCTGCCGGCTGGACAAAACTCCCCGACGATCTCGATCCCGGAGTGGCACTAGCGGTTCTCGATGTAGCCGGAGCACCCGCGCAGATTCGGCGCTTCGTCAAACCAGGAATGAGCGTTGTGGTCATCGGCGCCGATGGCAAGTCCGGAATGCTTGTGTGCGCGCAAGCGCGTGAGTCGATTGGGAACAACGGCACGATTATCGGTGTGGTGCCCGATGCGACAACCGGCGGCGCGGCGGTGTTACGGGAGAGCGGACTGGTCGACGATCTGATCGCGATCGACGCGCGCGACGCTGCCGGATTGGCCGGCGCGATCGCTGCTCGGCTTCCGGCGCTCGGCGATCTTGTCGTGAATTGCGTGAATGTATCGGACACCGAAGCCGGCTCCATCTTGTGCGCCAAGCAAGGCGGCACGGTTTACTTCTTTTCGATGAACACGTCGTTTACCGCCGCAACCCTCGGGGCTGAAGGTATGGGTAAAGATGTGACGCTGATCATGGGAAACGGCTTTGCGCGCGATCATGCTGCCACCGCGCTCGAAACGTTGCGCACCAACCCTGCAATTGCCGCATACTTTCACAGACGCTATGCTGCCGCCCAACCGGCAAGGACTGCTTCATGAACACCCTGATGCACACCAAACCGCCCGTTTCGCCGGAATATTTTGAGTACAAAGATCTCAAACAGGGTGAGTTCTGGCGCCACGTGCCGGCTTATAAAGAGATCGATGAAGCTACCTTTCTCGATCACTTGTGGCAGCAAAAACATTCCGTCAAAACGCCTGAAGAGTTGCTGCAAACGATCGAAGAACTGGCATCACGCGATTTTATCGAGGATGCTCGCGCGGGATTTGCGCATGCGCCCATGGCCGTTCGCGTTTCGCCCTACGCGATCGCGCTCATCGATTGGAACGATCCCTATAACGATCCGATTCGCCGCCAGTTCATTCCGACGAAAAGCACGTTCTTGCCGGATCATCCGCGTTTAACACTCGATTCGCTGCACGAACAAGCAGATTCACCGGTTCCCGGCTTGGTGCATCGCTATGTGGACAAAGCGCTTTTTCTGCCGCTGGCAGTCTGCCCCGTGTATTGCCGCTTCTGCACGCGCAGTTACGCAATCGGACCCGATACCGAAGAAATTGACAAAGTCGAACTGGCCAAAACGCCAAAGCAATGGCAAGATGCCTTTGCATATATCGCGCAACGCCCCGAGCTCGAGGATATCGTGATCTCGGGCGGCGACGTGTACCAGCTGCCGCCAAAGAACATCGAGCTGATCGGCAACGCGCTGCTCGATATTCCGCACTTGCGCCGGATGCGGTTTGCCACCAAAGGCCCCGCGATCATGCCGATGAAGCTGCTTACCGATCCGCTGTGGGTCGATGCGCTAACGGGAATTGTCGAACGCGGTCGCACGTTGGGAAAAGACGTCGTCCTCCATACGCATTTCAACGCGCCCGAAGAGATCACGTGGATTACGCAAAAAGCGATGGCGGTGCTCTTTGAACGCGGCATCTTTGTGCGCAATCAATCGGTCCTGATCCGCGGGGTAAACCACGTTCCCGAACGCATGCAGGTGCTGGTCAAACGGCTGAGCTATGTGAACGTGCATCCGTATTATGTGTACATGCACGACATGGTGAAGGGCGTCGAGGATCTGCGCACCACAATCCAAACTGCCGTTGACGTCGAGAAATTCGTTCGCGGCAGTACGGCCGGTTTTAATTCACCGACATTTGTATGCGACGCTCCCGGCGGCGGCGGCAAACGCGACGTCCACAGCTACGAGTACTACGATCGCGAAAATGGCATCGCCGTATATACCGCGCCCAGCGTCAAGCCGGGCAAGGCGTTCATGTATTTCGATCCGATCGACCGCCTTTCACCGGATGCGCAGGCGCGCTGGGCAGTCAAGGAAATCCAGGATCAAATGATCCACGAAGCGCTGCGCAAAGCGGGTGCCGGTGACGAACAGCTGGTGTTAGCATAGCTCAGTGCGGCACCGCCCGCATAAGGACCGGGCGGTCGGGCCGTAACGTCACAATAGGCATGGGTTGCACCTCCCGAGTCGTTGCGAGTTCGAAACGATAGCGCGAACCGAGCGTGGAAAGAACCGTCGCGGCTTCCATCCATGCGAATTGATCGCCGATGCACCGCCGCGAGCCGCCGCCGAACGGGAAATATGCAAATTGCGGAAGCTCGCGGTCTTCCAACCAACGTTCCGGTAAAAAATCGTCGGGCCGATCGAAGTACAGCGGATTGCGATGCATCACCATTTGGCTCATCAACACGGCAGCTCTGGGACGAATGCGCCAGCCGGCAGCTGCGACCTCGCGTTTGGCGTTGCGCCCTAAGATCCACACCGGCGGATACAGGCGCAAAACCTCGCTGAGGATCGCGTCGACGTAACGCTCGTCGGACAATTTTTGCGCAGCCTCCGGATAGCGGGCCAGCAGGTACCAGCTCCACACCAAAGCATTCGCCGTCGTTTCGTGTCCGGCGACAAAGAGTGTCATCACTTCGTCACGCACCTGCGAATCGTCAAGCAGCTCGCCGCTATCGCCATCGCGCGAAGCCAGCAACATCGAGAGCGCATCTCCGCGATCCTCGCCGGTGCGGCGGCGCTCTGAGATCAAGCGCATGACAATATCGTTGAGGACGCTCCGCGAATCGCGAAAGCGGCGCATGGCGCCGAACGGAAACTTCCGCCTTATCCATGCAAAGGGTCCAATGGCGTCGGGAAAGACGCGCACGACTTCTTGCAACGCGTGGGAAACGCGCTCGGCTTCGCTGCCGGCATCGGCGCCAAAAAGTGTCGTCGACGCAATGCGCAAGGTAAGCTCGGTCATTGCGGCGTGCATGTCAAAAACGCTATCGGGCGCACGCCAGGATTCCGCGAACCGGCGCATCGTCTGCAAATATCCGGCGATCCGTTCGCGGTGAAAAGCGGGTTGCACGATGCGGCGCATCCGCCGATGCAGCGGATCTTCGCTCGTTACGAGTCCTTGCCCGAGGAGCTCGCCGAGCGCGCGCGTCCCTTCGGATTTTACAAAGGCATGCTGGTGCGTGATGAGGACGTCTTTGATCGCTTCGGGGTCGTTGAGAAAATAGAATCGCCGCCACGGAACGCGAAAGGCAACGACATCGCCATATTCGCGTTGGATCTCAAACAGAAATGTCGGAAACTGCCGTAACGGCGTATGGCGCAAACGCCGGTACGTTTGCCACATCCCGGGTCCCGGCGGCTCTCGCACTAATGTGCTAAATCGATAAGAGGCAACCCGATTTCAGGTTGATCCGCGCGGTGCATGTTCCCCGCCAACTCATCGAGGCAGATCTCAAGCGTCGCTCCAACCGTCGCTGCCAAGAGATGGCCACCGTGTGCGTGGCCGCTGCGATCCGAAAGCGTGCAGTGAATGTGTAACTTCGGCTTACCATCGTAGATCGCAACGTTGCCAACGAAAGAAATAACTTCGGTTTGCTCTTCGATCGGAATCGGTTCGTACCGTTTTTCCTTAAGATTATAGAAACCGACGATGGCGCGCGAGAACGCGCCTAAGCCGTTAAAGAACGCGGCCATGACATTCTGCTCTTCCACAAAACGCTGGAATTCGGACATGACGTCGTCTCCTGCGTCGAAGACCAAGACAAAACGCCGCGGCACGTCGCGCGCGCCGAAAAGCCGGTAATGCATAAGCGGCTCTACGGCAGGCGCATTGCCGCGCCCCGCCAAACGCGGGCCCATGACCGCTCGCATCGGCGTTTTCTGCGGCTCGTACCTCGGCAATAAAAACGACTACGCAGAAACCGCTGCCGCGGTTGCGCGCGCGATCGTAGGCGCCGGTTACGGCATCGTGTACGGTGGCGGCAGCGTCGGGTTGATGGGAGTCATTGCGGATTCAGGCTTGGCAGCGGGCGGTGAAGTGATCGGCATCATACCGCAAGCGCTCTGCACCAAGGAGATCGCGCACGCCGGTCTGAGCAAACTCCATGTCGTTAACAGCATGCACGAGCGCAAGGCGCTCATGGCCGATCTCAGCGCTGCGTTTATTGCGCTGCCGGGTGGTTTCGGCACGATGGATGAATTCTGCGAAATTCTCACCTGGGCGCAGTTGCATATACACGCAAAACCTGTCGGCCTTTTAAACTGTAGCGGCTATTATGACGAATTGATCGTGCTATTCGACAAAATGGTTCGCGAGGGTTTTGTCCTGCCCGCAAACCGCAAACTCGTGCATACCGCCGAAACGATCGATCGACTACTGGAGACGATGCTTTCGCTTAAGACTCCGCTCCAAGCGCGAGATTGAACTTAGCTGGACCGCTTGTCGAGCACGCGCTTGACGATCGCAATTGCATTGAGCGCTTTTGGAAACCCAATGTAGGGAATCAATGTCATCACGGCTTCGACGATCTCCGATTCAGATAAGCCGACACGCAGCGCGCCGCGAACGTGCGTTGCCAGCTGCTTGTCACAGCCGCCCATTGTTGCCAGTGAAGCAATGGCGATCAACTCGCGCTGCTTGAGGTCCCCTTTGCGCGCGTAGATCTCGCCGAAAGCAAACTCGATGAGGTACCGTGAAAAATCGGGCGCGAGATCCTTATAATCCGCAATGAGGTTGTCGGCAACTCTATCGCCATCAACCTCCCGTAGGAGTTTCTCACCGCGTTCGTAGCGATCAGCCGGCACGCTTACTCGGTCAATGCTTCGCGGATGATGCGTTCTTGTTCGGCGGCGTGCGCGCCCGGGTAACCTTCCGATGGGCTTGCGCGATACGGACGCCCGATATAGTCAATCTCGAGTCCGCCGGTACGCCGTTCGATCAAGCGGCGGCGCACAAACGCGCGCGCGCCCATGTTCTTGGGTTCTTCTTGGACCCATGCGAGTTTGCGCAGATTCGGATAGGTCGCAATGACGTCATTGATTTCGGTGTACGGCAGTGGCGCGAGCAATTCGACGCGCACGATCGCAGTTGTTTTCAGACTCTTGGCGAGTTCGTGTTGGATTAAATCGTAATATATCTTGCCCGAACAGAGTAAGAGCCGCTCGATCGCGTCCCTATCGGATATTCGCGGATCGTCAATCACCGGATGAAACGTCCCGGCAGCCATGTCGTCAATATGACCGGCGGCAACATCTTGTCGCAACAGTGACTTCGGCGTCATGATCACGAGCGGCACGGGTTGCGGCATTGTCGCTTGTTGCCGCAGCAAATGATAGTAGTTGGCAGCGGTCGAGGGATTGGCGACGCGCAAGTTTCCTTCCGCGGTGAGCTGTAAGAATCGCTCCAGCCGCGCGCTCGAGTGTTCGGGCCCCATGCCCTCGTAGCCATGCGGTAACAGCAGCGTCAACCGCGCGGTTTGCCCCCACTTGGCTTGTCCGGCCACAATAAATTGATCGATGACGACCTGAGCGCCGTTGTTAAAGTCGCCGAACTGCGCCTCCCATAGCACCAGCGCTTTGGGGACCGACGCGCTGTATCCATACTCGAATCCGAGACATCCGAATTCTGAAAGCGGACTGTTGAAAATTTCGAATGACGCCTTCGAGCCGCTCAAATGTTGCAGCGGCACATATATCGATCCGTCACGCGTGTCGTGCAAAACGGCGTGCCGGTGACTGAACGTTCCGCGTTCGGTGTCTTGGCCGGTCAGCCGCACCGGCGTACCTTGCGTCAAGAGTGAGGCAAATGCAAGCGCTTCACTCATTCCCCAATCGATCAGTCTTTTTTCTTGGATGACCTTTAGACGGCGGTCGAGCTGCGTCTGCAGTTTTTGGCTTGCCGAGAATCCCTGCGGAACGCGCGACAGCTCGGCTGACCACGCAAGCAGTTGATCTCTGCCAACCTTTGCCAGCGGCGCAGATTCTATCGGAGCCGCCGCTCCGATCTTTGCGAGAATGCCGGCCACATCGTGGCGACCGCCCTTCACGGCGCGATGCGTCTGCTGCAGGTACGCATTGGCTTCGGCGGCGAGTTCGGCGACGCGCTCGGCGGAAACCGCGCCTTGTGCCACCAGTTTATTCGCGAACAGCTCGCGCGCCGTTGCGTGCGTCTTGATCTTTTCCGCCATCTCCGGTTGCGTATATGCGGGTTCGTCTTGTTCGTTATGGCCGAAGCGGCGATATCCGATCAGATCGATCAAAGCATCGCGGCCGAATCGCCGGCGAAACTCCGCGACGAGATGGACTGCCCACATGCACGCGTCGATGTCGTCGGCATTCACGTGAACGATCGGAACGTCAAATCCTTTGGCTAAGTCTGATGCATAGCGCGTCGAGCGGCCGTCACGCGGATCGGT
>DASYYA010000215.1:0-7553 GCA_035934355.1 Candidatus Rubrimentiphilum sp.
CGGATCTCGGCATAGACCATCGTTGTCGAGGTCCACTCGAGCGTACCGTCCGACTCAACCGGATCTTCGGTCGGTACTTTGTACGCCCGAACCACGACCTCGTCGATGGAATGCTGGCAACGTCTGCTGGCTGCGATCACTCTTTGTGCGGAATGACGCCCGCGATCATCTGCTTGATCGATTGCACGACCATGCCTTTCTCGGATGGATCGCCTTTGCGCGCCGCGGAGAGGAAATGTTTGGCTTCCTCGAGCGTGATATGCGGCGGCATCGTAGCGACGTCGCCGGAGACGATCGCATCGAGCACCACCGGACGGTCGGCATTGAGCACAATATCCCACGCGTTGCCGACTTTATCGGCAGAATCAACACGCACGCCTCGCAACCCGAGTGATTCCGCAAATTCCGCATACGAAAATGCCGGCAGATTTTGCGTCGCCTCAAATTTTGGATTACCGGCCATCACGCGCATCTCCCAGGTCACTTGGTTCAGATCGGAGTTGTTGAGCACCAGGAAGACCAAGCGCGGATCGTTCCAGCGTTTCCAATATTTTTGCACGGTGAGCAGCTCGTTGATGCCGTTCATCTGCATGGCGCCGTCACCGGTGATTGCCATCACCAAGCGATCGGGGAATGCGAATTTTGCCGCAATTGCATAGGGCACGGCGGAGCCCATGGTCGCCAGATTGCCCGACAGTGATATCTTCATGCCGCGTTTCACGGTGATATACCGCGCCATCCAATTAGTGGCCGTACCGGCGTCGCCGGTCAGGATCGCATCGTGCGGCAGTTTTTGGTCGAGTTCGGCAAAAAGCAGCTGCGGATTGAGTGGATCGGCGCTTTGGTGCGCACGATCTTGCTCGATCGCGACCCATGCCTCCTTATTTTTGGCGATCGCATCGCGCCACGAGCGATCGTCTTTTTGTTGGAGATATGGCAGCAAGGCATCGAGCGTATCGGCTGCGTCGCCGATCAAATTCACGTTCACGGGATAGCGCAAGCCGATGAATCTCGGATCGATATCGATCTGCACGGCGGGCACGGATCCGTCTTTGGGCAAGAACTCCGAATATGGAAACCCCGTACCGATCATCAGCAACGCATCGCATTTGTTCATGATGTCCGAACTTGGGCGGGTCCCGAGTAGTCCGATCGTCCCCGTGACCCACGGAAGATCGTCGGGAAGTACGTCTTTTCCGAGCAACGCTTTGGCGCAGCACGCTTGCAGCTTGTCGGCAACCTGCATCAATTGATCCGTCGCGTGCTTCGCGCCGGCGCCAATCAGCATCGCCACTTTGCTTGCACCGTTCAGGATATCGGCCGCGTTTTGCAAATCCGCGCGCCGCGGAACGATCATCGGCCGCGAGAACCCGACGCCGCTGTGTAAGGTGTTGTGTTTGCGCGGCGGCTCTTCGTACGGTTCTTCTTGCAAATCTTTTGGAAAGATGATGGTCGCGGGCCCGCGCAATCCCATCGCCGTGCGAAACGCGCGATCGACGACGTGGCGCGTTGCCGTCGTGCTGGTGATCGTATATCGGTAATCGCCGACATCCTTGAACAGCACTTGCAGATCGACTTCCTGTTGATAGGATCCGCCGAGCGCCAGCGTCGCGGCTTGGCCCACGATCGCCACGACCGGCGCGTGATCCATTTTTGCGTCGTAGAGCCCATTTAATAAATGGATCGCACCCGGTCCCGAGGTTGCCATGCAGACGCCGACCTCCCCGGTAAACTTTGCGTGCGCGCACGCCATAAAAGCGGCCATCTCTTCGTGGCGCACTTGCACGAACTCGATTTTATCGGTGCACTTCGCGAGCGCACCGAGTAGGCCGTTGATCCCATCGCCCGGATAACCATAGATCCGGGTGACGCCCCATTCGGTTAATCGGTGCATGAGAAAATCGCTGGCATTCACGGTGCAGGGTCCTCCGTGATGGTGTTACCCACAGCGCTTCGGCAAGGTGAAACGGTGGCGCGGGTCAATTAGCCAAGCACTAGGTTGCTTTTAGGAGGCAACGATGATTCGGATTACTTCATTATGTATAGCGGCGCTTTTCGCCGCATTTCCGTTGAGCGTTTCGAGCGCGACGATGATTCGCGTAACCGGTCTTGGCGTGAATCTGGTACGCAACGGCGGCGCTGAATCCGGCCCCGCGTCGGCCAACGCCACGACGCCGGTAGCGGTGCCGTACTGGTCACGTGTCGGACGCCTGCCCCTCGGAAACGTTGTGCGTTATGGTTACGACGGTTATCCGGCTCTGAATGCGCCAGGGCCATCGGCTCGTGGACACAATCTCTTCTTTGGCGGCATTTATCCGTTAGCCGGCGCCATGCAAACGATCGGTCTGCAACACTTCGCGCAAGTCATCGACACCGGAAAAATCCGTTACGCATTTTCGGTCTATTTAGGCGGCTGGGAGAGTCAAGCCGATTACGCGCAAGCGCAGTTGAAGTTTCTTCCGAGCGGTGCGACGCACCAACTGGGACCGATTACCAATATTCAGCGACGCAACACAACGGGGCTTTGGCTGCGTCTGGTTATGGGTTATATTCCAAAAGGGACACGCTCGGCGCAAATCACGTTGCTTTCGACGCGTTTTGTAGGAACATCCAACGACGGTTACATTGACAACGTCTCATTGATACTATCCAGATAGTCATTGCTACGCTTCAGCGTCATGGTGAGCTTGTCGAACCACCGCTGAGCGAAGTCGAAGCGCCTGCGTGTATGGTCATTCCGACGAAGGAGGAACCCCGAGGAGCATTGCGATCAGGGGCATCACGATGTGATTCGTACGAACGTTGTCATCCTGAGGAATCGAAGGACCCCGAGGTATCGAGGGGCGCATAAGGTAAGCTAACAAGATCACGGGTGAGTACTATGCATGTTCTTCTCGTATTAGCGGCCGCAACGTTATCGCCGTGTGCAACAGCTTATGCAGATGTGACGGTGACGCACTATGTGCAGCCGGCATATCAACGTCGTTGTGACGGTAACAATAGATAACGGAGTGCCTACAGCCACGATCAAGCAACTTACGACCGCGGGCACCTGCGGATACTACTTCTAGCTAAATTAGCAGAGCTCGAAGCCAAAGCGCTCGAAATCTCGATCAAATGCAAAGGCGCGTTTCATCGAATTGCGCCTCATAAAAAGAAAACTGACGCAGTCGACCAGACTAACACGCCGCTGATTCTCCGCGAGAAGTAGGTCCACGGCGGCGTCATGCAATGCGGCGTCGACGAAATGTACCGCGATTGGCGGCAAAAGATCGTTATAGAGGCGACGGGTCGCCTGGAACCCGAGCCGTGATTGCACTATAGAAGTAGTTTCGAGCACAACGTAGTTTGTCGTAAGCAGTGACGGTCGCTGTTCAACGACGTCTGTCCATTTGGACGCAGCTTGCACATGCCGCGCCTCATCTGCATCAAGGAGCGCGTAGAGCGCGGATGTGTCGACGAAAATCAACTGCTGGTCTTGGTTTTCGCAATCGCCGCTGCGAAGTAGTCGTCATGCTGCCCGGCGTTGCTCGGTTTACCCGAATGGAATTTCCCAACAACAGCTCGCGCTCGTTCCCAACGTTCGGCTGTTGCTTTTGCTTCCGGTTCGACCAGCCGATCGACGCTTTCGCGGACCAGGGCAGAGATTGACTCACCGCGTAGCCGGGCCATTTCGCGCAACGCCTTCTCTTGCTTGGAAGTTAGTTGGATTTGGATACGGTGCATGCCATCATGATATCATGAATGCCATCGAGCTGCAAAGCAACCTATTCGTACGCCTTCACCGAAGGCCAAATCTCGTTCAGCGGCTTTTTAATTCCGCGGCAGAGCATGATTGGCCGGCCATCTTCGTACGGCATGATGTAAGGCGCGGTGAACGTCGCGGCGCGTTTGGATTCACGGAATAGATGCGCTGACGCTCCGCAATCGCCGCCGACGTCGATAATCACATTGCCGCTGTAGCCGCCCGTGCCCCACAAGTAATATTGGTTGTGGCCGCTGATCACGGGTACGCGGCTAAAGAACGCGATCGCGCTGGCCTCGCCGTAATTTTGCGCCACCGCGACGGCTCGCGTGCGATCGGAGGGCGAAAGCGAATCGTAGACATTCTGCACCGTCGCGGCAAGTTGCGGCCAGCCATGCATGTCGGCCCAATCTTGCGTCATCCAGTTTTGTTTTTGATGTTCCGTCACGAGAACGCCTTGGCCAATTTTCGGCCCGACGGCTTTATTGAACGCGATAAAGGTTTGTTCGGGAAGAATCGGCTCGACGTAGGGCAACAGTATTAGCCCCGCAAGCACCCCCGCCGCCGCAAAAATTGGCCGCAAGTAGCGCGCACGTTGCGTCCACGCCTCGATCGCGACTCCGCCCGCGGCAAAAAAAATCGGATAGACGTCGCCTGGATAATAATGCTTGGCATGCGATCCAATCATCATGATGATCAGCAGAATGTAACCATATCCTAGAAAACGTATTTGCCGGCTCGCAAAGGTCCAGATCAACCCGCAGATCCAAACCAGTGCCAACAGCGGATTGGTAATGAGCAGCTCCGCCACGACGTATTCCAGCGGCGACAGCACGACGTTCTTTCCCATTTGGCCGTTACGCAGCAGTTCCAGCATGGGAAAACCGTTGACCGCTTGCCAAATGAAATTCGGCAACGCGATAACAATCGCAAGCGCCGCACCCGCAGCAAACCATTTCGAATAGAGTAACCGCCGTTGCGGACTCACCAGAAGCGCAAGCAAAATCGCAACGGCAAAATACAAAACGCTATATTTGCTTTCAGCGCTAAAGCCGATCGCGACGCCGGCGCCGATCCATTGGCGCGGATCGCCGCCGTTTGCCATGCGCACAAGATACAGTGCGGCCAACGGCCACAACCAGAGGCCGACCATGTCCGGCCCGGCTTTTTCGGCAAACGCGGCCAACACGGGACAGAGCGTGCCGCAGATCGCTGCGAGCACGAGCGCAAATCTGCCGCCGCCGAATTCGATGACCAGCAGGCAAATCACGTACACTGAGGCGCCGCCAAAGATTGCGGCCACCGCGCGCAACAAGAACAAAGAGTGGCCGAAGAGCTGCGAGCCGGCGGCCAGGAGCGGCGTTACCGGAGGCTGATCGACATATCCCCACTGCGGATGAAAGCCGCAGATAATGAAATACAATTCATCGCGAAAGAATCCGTAGTGCGGGTTTGCGATCAAATGAAAAACCAATGCGATCGAACCCGCGATAACGGCGAGCCGCCGCATCAGCGATCCGATCCCAAAACGAAATTGGTCACCGCATCGGGAAAGCCGCCCGGCAAATGGGGCCAGCCGCCCGCGGTTCGCGGCGGAATGTGAAGTGTGTGGTCCGCGCCCGCAAAGATGCGCACGCTAACATTCGCATTCCCATGCCGCTTTAAAATCCCGACGGTCTGCGCAACACTCGATTGCACCGGAACAGTCAAATCGTTGCCGCCGAAGACAATGAGCACCGGCACACGAACGCCGGCCCACGCTTTGCGGTTATCGTAATTGCCATACGCCTTGTACCACGCCCAGATCCAATTATTGTCGTCCGGAATTGCAAGATCGGCGACCCATGGCGCATCGCCGGCAGCCGCGATGTCGGCGCGCAGACGGTCGTGTGGCGCGCCGCTACGCGCGACGTCAACAAACTCACTGTATAAATGCTCCGCCTGATCGAGCTGTTTCCCCGAATAGCGCCGCGCGAGAAGATTATTGACGCGGTAGAGGTCCTGCAGATACTGCGGGCCGACCGGGCCGTCCGCATCGATCACAAAACTCACGAGCGCATTATGCGCCGCGATCGCGGGCGCGAGTTGACCGCCCTGACTATGGCCCCATACGCCGATACGCCGGCGATCCACTTGCGGCGTTCGCGCGAGCATCGCGATGCCGGCGCGCGCGTCGTTGACTAAATCATCCACGGTGGACGTGCGCCAGTTGCCGGTCGATGCGCCCACTCCGCGCTTATCGTAGGTGAGCGCAACGATGCCATGCCGGGCGGCATAATCGGCAAGATATGCCGACGCCCAGCGCCCTTCGTCGCCGGAACCGTGCACAAAAATCAGTGCCGGATGCCGCAAACCGGTGCGCGGAACAAACACGGTTCCGGCGAGCTGTACGCTACCGTTGCGGAAGGTCACGTCTTGTTTGATGTAGGGAAGTTCCGCCGTATCCGCAACGCGCCGCAAAGAAAAGTTTCCAGTGCGGCCGTTTTCGGAAAATGTGCCGGTTATGGAGTTTCGCTGCGCTTTCCCATCAAACACCGTTGTGGTCGTGTCGCCCACCAATTCCCAATGCACCGTGTTGCTCACTGTGACGTGTTGCAGCGGAATATCAATCGCCCCCAAATCGGTCGAGGAAAACGTTCCGCGCGCAGGCACATCAGAAAAATCGAAGCGCACGCTAAGACGATCTCCATCGCGCTGCATGTAACCGTCCCACTGGCCGGTCACTGACGGCACGCCCAACGCGCCTAGCCACGTCAGCGTTGCAAAGATCGCGCAAATTATCGCACTCATGCCGTCACCACGCTAAAGCGCCGGCGGTACTCCACCGGCGCGACGCCAAACCGGCGTTCAAATGCGCGCCGGAACGTGTCGTCGCTGGTGTAGCCGACGGCATTGGCCACGTCGCTCATCGGGTCTTCGCCATTGACGAGCAGCCAACGCGCCTCGTCGAGACGCACTTCTTCCACAAAATCGGCGGGAGTCAACCCGAAGTTATCTTTAAACTTGCGATTGAAATGGCGTGGGCTGAGATTGGCGCGTTCGGCGAGCCGTTCGACCGTGAGCTCCTCGTCGAGATGCCCGCGAACCCACACGGCGATATCGCCAAATCGATTTTTCGCTTTTGTCTGCAACGATAACGGCTGCGAATATTGCAATTGGCCGCCCGAGCGTTTCAGATAGACGACCAGCTCGCGCGCCACGCCGAGTGCAACGTCATTGCCGAAATCTTCTTCCACGAGCGCGAGGCAAAGGTCGATACCGGCCGTGATGCCTGCAGAGGTATAGACTTTTCCATCTTTGATGAAAATGGAGTCGGCATTGACCGCCAGTTTCTTCCAGCGCCGCTGCACATCATCGGCAAAACGCCAGTGCGTCGTAACGCTTCGTCCGTTAAGCAAACCGGATTCTGCCAGCGCGTAGATCCCGGTACACACCGAAGCGACGCGACGTGCACGGTTTGCGGGACCACGCAACCATTTCGCGATCGAACCGCGCAGCTTTGGCTCGAGTCGCAGGCTGCGACCTCCCGGAATGATGATTGTGTCCAGCAGACCGCAGCGCGAAAAGGTTGCATTCGCATAAAGCGTCAAGCCCGATTCGCTCGCGACTGGACCTTTGCGCTCACCGATCAGCACGATCTCATATGGTGCTTGGTTCCGCGCGAGCAAGGCATTCGCGGCTGTAAAAACATCGGCTGGGCCGGCAACATCGAGCCCCTGCACTCCATCATAAACGGCAATCCCGATTCGGCGTGTTTTCATACATCAAGTGTACGCGCCAAGGCATTTGGCCGCAATGACCCTATTCC
>DASYYA010000165.1:0-7622 GCA_035934355.1 Candidatus Rubrimentiphilum sp.
AATAGCGATGTCACGTTCAAGGTCTCGCCCTTCTATCGCGATACACACAACCAGATCGAGACCGTGGTCTTGGCGCCGGGATTCGTTTCAGGCACCAATACGGGTCACCAACACAGCTACGGCGTCGAGCTCGCCATTCAAAAAGGCGATCCGAGCCGCGACGGCTGGTCGGGCGCACTCTCGTATACCTATACGAAGGCGCTGGTTCAGTACGGCAATCTGCCAAGCGGAACCAACTCGATTGACTACCTGAATACCTACATCAAGGCATGGAATGGATTGACACAAGCGGGTGGTGGCGCGAAGTGTTACTACTTTGGCGGCATTAATCCGACGTGCTCTCCTACGGATTCGAACTGTCCGTTGGTAGCCGGAGTCCCGACTTGCAACCCCGGCAACATCATCCTGAATCCGTACTACACCATGTCGCCACAACCAACGCTCGACCGGAATGCGTGGTATGTCCCGTATCCGAACGAGGCGCCCAATGCTCCGTACGATCAAGGTGGCAGCAGTGCCATCTGGCCGCACCAGTTCAGCGCATGGGTGCAGTACAAGAAAGGCCGGTTCTCAATCGCGCCTAACATCATCGTCGAATCGGGATCCTATTACGGATCGCCGACCGACGTGTACGGCATGGATCCGCGGAATTGCGGACAGAACCAATCGGCAGCGACGGATGCGTTCGGTAATCCGATCAATCCGCCGGCTTCCACTGCACAATTCTGCGACTTCCTGACTGCCGGATTGACCAATACGACGGACACCGGATATCTCGCGATACCGAATCCGTTCAGCGGTAAGTTCGATGCGGTTGGACAGTATCAGCAGCCGTGGCAGCTGAACCTCGGCGCTTTGATTCGTTACGACATCTCGCCGCGAATTACGGCGAACCTGACGCTAACGAACATTGCGAACTACTGCTGGGGCGGATCGTCCACAGCGTGGTCCTCGGCCTTTAAGCCGGGAAGCATCGTCTGCGGCTACGGGTCGGCGAACTCAACGTACTTAGGAGCTACCTCGGGTCAACCGACTTATGGCAGCAACTGGTACTATGGCACGTCACCGACTGCTGCGCAAAACGGCAGCCCGACGTATCCGGCAAACTACAACTACCCGTTTGCTCCGTTCTCAGGAGCTCTGCCCTTCCAAGCATACTTGCAAGTGCAGGTCAAGCTCTAAGACCGAAGCATAACTCGGTAAGAGAGAAAGCCCCCGCGCAAGCGGGGGCTTTTTTTATTCCGCGAAGCGAAGGGGAAATGACGGCCGGTTACTTTTGCGAGGATTGCGAGATCTCAATTTGGCCGGCGGCACCGCGATCGGAGTTGGTGTGGCTACGCGATCGTATTCATGTCGTGCGTGAGGTTGCAAAACATTCGCAAACCGGACTCGACATGTGGATGACCGAATCGCTCGCATTCATCGAGGAGCATCGCGATCACAGCGTCATTGTTGTGACCAAACGCTAGAGCTAGATTCCGAACGCTACCATTCCAGTAACGAATCGTCGTTGTTAGCGAACTGCGGCCAGACCAAAGCATCATCACCGGAGGCGGCGATTGCCGTGCTCGCCTGAGCCCAGCCTTTACGGGGCTCCCGAAGTGGATTTCTCCTCATCTATAACAATGGTGTAACACAAAATCGGCGGTCGCTGCAAAACAAAAAAGGATCGCGGGAGGAGCGATCCTTGAAACTATTTACGAACGCCGGTCGTGCCTCGCGGTCCCTCGTTCCTCGGGATGACCTCTCTTAGAGAGGTATCCGCAGGTGTTGGCCCGGCGTCAGCGATGCGCCGCTGAGGTGGTTGACCTCGGTGATGCGATCGATTGTGTCTTGGACGTCGGCTGAACCCCCCGTGTGGCTCGAGGCGATGGCCCAGAGAGTGTCGCCACGGTGGACGACCACGGTCGCGAAGCGCTGGGTGCCCGCCGCGTACAGATGCATGCTCGAGAGGGCCGGGACGGTGACCATCAGGCTGAGCGCCGCCAGCGCGATGACCGGCATTAAGGTGAATCGTCTGCGCTTACCCATGGCCCTTCCTTTCCCACATTCTATACCCATATTTTGTGCCAAACGCTTGTTCGTCCCCTAGATTTTACCATACGAGCACGCGAGGGTGTCAATACGTCGAACGTATGTTTGCTCGAAAATTCGATTTATGGTACGGTTGTACCGAGCTTGAATATGGAAACGACCGACCGCCAACGGCGCATACTGGAGGTCATTCACGAGTTCACGGCCGAGCGGGGCTACCCGCCTTCGGTCCGGGAAATCGGTGAACGGGTCGGCCTGTCGTCCTCCTCGACGATTCATGCGCACCTGAAGACCCTCGAGCGCCACGGCCTCATCACCCGGGACCCTACCAAACCGCGCGCCCTGCGCAGCGAAGTCTCTCCCCGCAGCGGCGGCCCGGAAAGCGTCGTCATGCCGGTGATCGGCCGGGTCGCGGCCGGTGTGCCCATTACCGCACAAGAGAATGTCGAAGGCGAGTTCGTTTTGCCGGCCTCGTTTGCGCCGCGCAGTTCGGATGCATTCATGCTTCGCGTGAAAGGCGATTCAATGGTTGGGGCGGCGATTCTCGACGGCGATCTCATTTTGGTACGGCCGCAACGGACGGCAAATAACGGCGAGATCGTCGTTGCGATGGTCGGCGACGAAGCCACCGTGAAACGCTTTTATAAGGAAGACGGGCGCATCCGCTTGCAGCCGGAGAATCCCGCAATGACGCCAATCTACTCGAACGATGTCACCGTCGTCGGGCGCGTCGAAGCCGTCGTCCGAAAAATTTAACTGAACGCGCTTCGCGCGATCGGCGACCTGCCTGCGCTGGTTGCCGTGCGCGAAAGCCTTCCGCGCAGCTTCTTCGCGCTGCTGGCCGCAGTCCCGATCTTCATGCTGGTCGCGCCGGTACGCGCGCCTGGCGGATTTGCACAACGCTTGGTGGCCGCCGAACTGCCGTCGTTTGCCGTCATGGGCGCCGCGCTCGCGGTCATTCTCGCGTACCGTTTGGCATTACACTTGCGCCTGAATCGCGCGCTGACCGTAACCGCGACGTGCGCCTGCTTTTTGCTCGCGCTTCCGCGGCCGTTTACTTTCGACGATCCCATCGGCTACCTACAACGCGCCGGTGCCACCGGACTATTCTTGGCTATCGTGCTCGCATTGTTGGTCGCGGGCGCGTCGTACGCTGCCCGGACAGTGGGTGCGATTGCCGTAGTCGCGGTGTTTGTGGTTCTGTTTGTGATCGATATTTCGCTCGCCAATCTGTTTCACGTAGCGCTGGCGCCGCTCGGGCGCCTCGGTGATTCGTATGCGGCACTGATTGTCGTCGTCGCTCTGCAAACGTTGCTTTGGACGATCGGCATTCACGGCCCGGCGACTTTGGCCGCCATCGTCACGCCGCTTTACCTGGCGCTGCAAGCGCAAAACACCGACGCCTTCGTGCATCGCGCGCCTTTGCCGCACATCGTGGTGTCGTCGCTTTTTCCGATCCTGTATCCCGGCGGTGCGGGCGCGACGTTGCCGTTGCCCTTCATGCTGCTGTTTAGCCGCTCGAAGCGTCTGCGCGTTTTGGCGCGCGCTACGATTTTGCCGGCGATTGTGAATATCAACGAACCACTGCTGTTCGGATTGCCGATCGTGTGGGATCCGTTTCTGGTTCTGCCGTTTATTCTGGTGCCGTTGCTTACTGCGACGTTTACGTATTTCGCGGTTGCCCATGGCTTGGTCGCCCGCGCCTACACATACGTCCCCGGCGCGGTTCCGGCGCCGGTGGCGGCCTATCTCGCAACGCTGGATTGGCGCGCCGTGATGCTCTCGCTCGTGAATATCGCGATTGCAGCGCTCGTCTATCTGCCGTTTGTGCGCGCTTACGAAAAGCACGAGGCGGCGGCGGAATGAACGTGCAGCTGCTCTGCGAGCAATTCGGAATCGCGGGACGTTTGCGCGAGGCCGCATTGCGCGCCCAAGAACGCACGCGGGATATTGCATACGACGCGCAGGCGCGCGTCACGACCAACGTGCTGGCCGCATTCTTAGAAGCAGGCCTCACCGAGAGCGATCTCGCGAGCACCCTCGGCTACGGATACGACGATCCGGCGCGCGCGAAATACGAAGCACTGCTCGCACGCATCTTCGGCGCGGAACGCGCGCTCGCGCGGCTGGCATTCGTCAGTGGAACGCATGCGATCGTCACCGCGATTGCGGCGTGCGTGCCGGCGGGGAAAACGTTGCTCAGTATCACCGGACGTCCATACGACACGCTGCGCAATGCGATTGCGGACGCGCCAAATTCGCTGGTGCGCATGGGCATGGGGTACAAAGAAATCGACGTCCTCTCGTCTCCGCTCGAGGTCCTTCGACAAGCTCAGGATGACACCGCAGTGGCCGCGGTTTTCGTGCAACGATCGCGCGGATATGCGCCGCGGCGGTCGGTTTCGATCGCCGAGTGCGAGCCAATCTTCAAGCAGATAAAAAAACAGCGACCCGATGTCGCGATTATCGTGGACAATTGTTACGGCGAACTGGTTGAAGAACGTGAACCCACGCACATCGGCGCCGATCTTGCAATCGGCTCGTTGATCAAGAACCTGGGCGGTTCGCTGGCGCCTGCCGGGGGCTACGTGATCGGCCGCCGCGATTTGGTCGAACGCGTTGCCGAGCGTGCCTCTGCACCGGGGCTAGGAGACCGCCTGGGGTCCACGCTCGGATTTGGCCGCGCGCTGATACACGGACTTTTTATCGCACCCGCAATCGTCGAGCAATGCTTGCGCGGATTGGATTTTGCCGCAGCGCTCTTTGCCGAGCTGGGGTTCGAGGTCGATCCGAATCCGGGTGAAGTGCGCACCGATATCGTGCAAGCAATTCGTTTGGGCTCGGCGCGCAAGATTCTCGCGTTTGCAAAAGGGTTGCAGACCGCAATGCCGCTGAACGCGCGGTTTCGTCCCGAACCCGGGCCGGTTCCCGGATACGCGGAGGCCGTGGTAATGTCGAGCGGCGCATTTATTGGGGGCGCAACGATCGAATTGTCATGCGATGCGCCGTTGCGCCAACCGTTCGAGGTGTACTTACAAGGAGGAATCGTCGCCGAACATGCCGCGCTGGGTGCATTATTCGCAGCGCGCGCGCTGGCGGAATCGTAAGATTGTGGGGCGAAGGCCACCGGAGTGAGCGAACCGTCGGGTCCGCAGCAGCGGCGCTTTTTTCGAGCAGCGGTCGATTTTCCCGTGGCGGTCACCGCGGCCGGCAATGATGCGGTTATCGAAGGCTCGGCCGCCGATCTGAGCGGCGGCGGAATGCGTGTGTTCACCAAAAGCGACTTGAGCGCGGGACAAAACATCACCATGCGTTTTGCTTTGCCGGAAACGGCGCGCGACATGATGGTGCGCGGCCGTGTGGTATTATCGTTTTTTGATGCGGGCCGGCAGCAATTCGCACACGGCGTCGCATTCACCCAAATTGCCGCGCCGGATCAAAGCGAGATCGTGGAGTATATTCACGAACTGCAGCAGCGCGCCCGGACGTAGTTTTGTCGGGCCTGTTATGGGCCGCCTAAAAACCCGTAAAAGAAATACTTATTCCCGTCTTGCGTCGTGATGACGATGCGGGTGTCTTCGATCTCTGCCGATTTTACGGTCTTGCCGACCAATGTTTCGAGGATGGATTGCGCTTGTGCGAACTCGGCCTCGCGCAGGGCGTCGGGCTCCACTTCAATGAGCTGAAGCAACTCCTCGATTCTGTCCTTCACCATGCTTATTATACAGCTTCTCCCCGAAGTGTTATCGTCCAAACCCCGCGAATAGTGAGCAGGGATGAGCGGTGGGTTCACCTTGGAGGTCCTCAGCGGGCCGCTGGACGGGAAAACCTGGACGTTCGAGGACGAGATCGTGATCGGGCGTGACGAGCAATACGCGGCTGCTTGCATTACGCTGGATCGTTACGTTTCGCGCAAACACGCGCGGCTACGCGCGCAGGGCGGCAGCCTGTTACTGAGCGACCTCGACAGCCGCAACGGCACGCGTGTCAATCAGCGGCGCGTGAAGGGCGAGCAGCGCATCGAGCCCGGAACGCGATTTCAAGTCGGCCGTACCACGCTGAGGGTGACGCGCTCGTAACAACGCATATGCGGGTCATTGAAGAGCCCGCGCAAGCGCGCGCGGCGCTCCAAACGCTTGCGCGGCCGATTGGCTTTGTGCCGACGATGGGCGCGCTCCACGCAGGTCATCTGCGTCTGATCGAAACCGCACGGCAGCAGTGCGGCGCCTGCGTCGTGAGTTTGTTCGTCAAT
This sequence comes from Candidatus Rubrimentiphilum sp., assembly GCA_035934355.1. GTDB lineage: Bacteria > Vulcanimicrobiota > Vulcanimicrobiia > Vulcanimicrobiales > Vulcanimicrobiaceae > Rubrimentiphilum. The sequence continues at coordinate 6,287 of DASYYA010000165.1, forward strand.
CCGCTACAGTTCGGACCGAATGAAGATTACGAACGTTATCCGCGCGATTTGGAACACGATCGTCAAAAACTTGAAGCGAGCGGAGTCGATGTGCTGTTCGCGCCGCAATCCGAGGTGATGTACACGCAAAATTTTTCGACCACGGTGAGTGCGGGCGAGATTGGCGAGCGCTACGAAGGCGCGATTCGCCCGGGACATTTTGATGGCGTGACGACGGTGGTGGCAAAACTGCTGAACATCGTGCAACCGGATGTACTCTATCTCGGGCAAAAAGACGCGCAGCAAGCGGTCATTCTGACCAAGCTCGTGCGCGAGTTGAATTTCGCGGCAGAAGTGCGCATCGTTGAAACCGTGCGCGAGGCTGATGGCCTAGCACTCTCGAGCCGCAATGCCTATCTTTCGCCGTCCGAACGCGCCGCAGCGCCGTCGCTGCACGTCGCGTTGAATGTCATGCTGACCGAGCTGCAAAACGGCGCCGAAACCGATCGGGCGCGCGCGCGCGGCTTGGCGATGCTCGATCCATCCGCGCAGCTCGACTATCTCGACCTGGTCGATGCGCACACATTCCAGCCGCTGCCGGCGTTGCGCGCGCCTGCATTTCTGATTGGCGCCGCCAAGTTTGGGCGCACGCGCCTGATCGACAACCTATGGGTGCGCGCGTGAACGAAAACCCGTTCGCGCAAGCGCGAATCTTGCTATGCGTGACCGGCGGCGTCGCGGCCTATAAGGCTGCCGCACTCACCAGCACGCTCGTCCAAAAAGGCGCGATCGTGGATGTTGTCTTGACGGACGCCGCGCAGCAATTCATCGCACCGCTGACCTTTTCGGCGCTCACCGGACGTACGGTCTATACGTCGCTGTGGGACTCACCTGAAACGATTCCACACATTCGCTTGGTACGTGACGCGCGCGTGGCGCTCATCGCGCCGGCGAGCGCCGATATCATTGCGAAGCTGGCGCAGGGTGTTGCCGACGATCTGGTGACGACGGCGCTGCTTGCGGCCCGCATTCCGATCGTGCTGGCGCCGGCGATGAACGACGCGATGTACTCAAACGAAGCCACGCAATCCAATTTGAACGCGTTGCGTGACCGCGGATATGAGATCGTCGAGCCCGAGCGCGGCTTCTTGGCGGAGCGCGAAAGCGGAATCGGTCGTCTCGCTTCCGAGGATGCGATCCTCGCCGTTTTGGAAACGGCGTTGACGCGCACGAAGTCGCTGGCGGGAAAGCACGTTCTGATAACGGCAGGCCCGACGCGCGAGCCGATCGATCCGGTGCGCTTTATCAGCAATCCGTCAACCGGCGCAACCGGCATTGCACTGGCGCGCGAAGCGCT
>DASYYA010000040.1:0-7830 GCA_035934355.1 Candidatus Rubrimentiphilum sp.
GACGCGACGACGGCGACAATTATCAATGACTTACTGATCGACGTCGTGCGCGGGAAAGACGCGATGCAGACAGGCGCGCGCTGGAACGAGATGCGCGCCGCGGTGCGCAACAACGGACGCGGCGGCATATGCGCAATGGGAATATCGGCGATGGATATTGCGTTCTGGGATCTCAAAGCGAAGCTTTTGCAACAGCCACTGCACGCGGTATTGGGTGCGGCGGGCGAGTCGGTTCCGGTATACGGGAGCGGCGGGTTTACCTCGTACGATCCGTCAGAGCTCTGCGAGCAACTACGCGGCTGGGTCGAATCGGATATTTCGCGCGTCAAGATGAAAGTCGGGCGCGACCCGAACGCCGACCCGCGACGAGTGGCGGCTGCGCGCAAAGCGATCGGGAGCGATGCGGAGCTCTTTGTGGACGCAAACGGCGCCTATGCGGCACAGCAGGCGATCGAGATGGCCGGCTCTTTTAAGGAAGAAAACGTTTCGTGGTTCGAAGAGCCGGTCGACCACGACGATCTCGCGGGGAATGCGTTCGTGCACAAGCATGTGCCGGCCGGAATGGAGATCTCCAACGGCGAGTACGGATACGTCTTGGGCGACTTCGAGCAAATCGTAGATGCGGGCGCCGCGGATGTTTTGCAAGCGGATGTCACGCGGTGCGGGGGCTACACCGGATTGCTCGCGGTGGACGCGCTCTGCCAAGCGCGCAATATTCCGCTCTCCACGCATTGTGCGCCATATGTCACGTTGCCCGGAGCGCTCGCGTGTAAAATGATCCGCCACGTCGAGTATTTTTACGATCACGTGCGTATCGAGCGGATGTTTTTCGACGGCGTCAACGATCCGCACGACGGTAATCTCGTGCCCGACGCCGCTCGGCCGGGGCACGGTTTGTTTTTGAAGCATGCTGACGCGGAGAGGTTCGCGTTGTGATTGTAAACGGTAGCGCGTCGTCCCTCGGCGCCGCTCGTGCCTCGCGGTCCCTCCTACGCCGGGATGACCACACCGCGCTTGAACAAGAACTAAAAGCGATCGTCAGAGGTGATGTAAGGTTTGAAGATGGTTATCGTGCGATGTATTCGACCGATGCCTCAAACTATCGCGCCATTCCAATTGCGGTCGTACTGCCCAAAGATGAAGAAGACGTCGAGAATGCGTTAGCCATCTGCCGCAAGTACGAGATGCCGATTACCAGCCGTGGCGGCGGCACCGGTTTGGCGGGCGGGGTGAGCAATAGCGCGGTCGTCTTCGACTTCAGCAAGTACATGAATCAGATTCTCGAGATCGATTACGAGAAAAAGTATGCGTGGGTGCAGCCCGGCGTGATCCTCGACGATCTGCGCAATCTCGCGGAAAAGCAACATCTGACGTTCGGCCCCGATCCCTCGACGCATAATCGCAATACGCTCGGCGGCATGATCGGGAACAATTCATGCGGCACGCACGCGCAGATGGCCGGCCGCACCGAGCAAAATATCGAGGAACTCGAGATCCTCACCTACGACGGCATACGGATGCGCGTCGGGATGACAAGCGACCCCGAGTTGCAGCAGATCATTCGTGAAGGCGGGCGCAAAGGCGAGATTTACGCTGCACTTCTGAAGATTCGCGATACGTACGCGGACGAGATTCGCAACCGTTTTCCCGACATTCCGCGCCGCGTCTCGGGGTTTCCGCTGAACGAGCTGTTGCCCGAAAACAATTTCAACGTTGCGCGCGCGCTGGTCGGCACCGAAGGTACGTGCGTCACCATCTTGCGCGCCAAATGCAAGTTGATCCATAGCCCGCCGCACAAGGCGCTGGTGATTTTAGGATTTGAGGATATCGCGACTGCCGCCGATCACGTGCCGTTTTGCGATCGCTTTGCGCCAATTGCGCTGGAAGCGGTGGACGAAACGCTCTTCCAGTACATGCACGAAAAAAGCAAGAGTCCGCATCATAAAGACGAGCTCTTCCCGCACGGACAAGCCTGGCTCATCGTCCAGTTCGGTGGCGATTCTCCGGAAGAAGCTGCCGCAAAAGCCGACAAATTGCTGACTGCCGCGCAAGTGCAGCGCATCGAACTCAAAGGTTCCAAGATTCTCACGGATCCGCATATGATGCAAGAGGTTTGGGAGATCCGCGAATCCGGACTGGGGGTGACATCGAAGATTCCGGGCGAGCCGGATTTTTATCCGGGCTGGGAAGATTCGGCCGTTGCGCCCGAATGTTTGGGCGATTATCTGCGCGAGTTCCAGCAGAAGATGAAGGAGTACGGTTACTCCGCATCGCTGTACGGCCACTTCGGCCAAGGCTGCGTGCACTGCAGTATCAACTTCGATCTCTTTACCGCCGAAGGCGTCGCTAAGTATCGCAAGTTCGTGACTGAGATGGCGTACATTTGCGTGAAGTATCATGGTTCGCTTTCGGGCGAACACGGCGACGGACAATCGCGCGGCGAGCTCCTGCCGATCATGTACGGCGACGATTTGGTCGAAGCGTTCTGGAAGTTCAAGAGTGCCTGGGATCCGCATAATCGCATGAATCCCGGAAAAGTCGTCCATCCGCGCAAGCTCGATCAAGATCTACGCTGGGGCCAGGACTACGAGCCGTGGGATCCGGCGACGCATTTTAGTTTCCAAGAAGATCGCCACAGCTTTGCATACGCAGCGAACCGCTGCGTGGGCGCCGGCGTCTGCCGCAAACACGACAGCGGCACGATGTGCCCGAGCTACATGGCGACCAAGGAAGAGATGCACTCCACGCGCGGCCGCGCGCGCTTACTTTTTGAGATGCTGCAGAGCGGACCGATGAAAGGCCGCTGGCGCAACGAGTCGGTGAAGGAAGCGCTCGATCTGTGTTTGGCGTGCAAAGGGTGCAAGGGCGAGTGTCCCGTCAACGTTGACATGGCGACCTACAAAGCGGAGTTTCTCTCGCACTATTTTGCGGGCAAGCGCCGACCACTGCACATGTATGCGTTTGGGTTCATGTTCTTGTGGGCCAAGATCGCGTCGCTAATGCCGGGTGTTGCGAATTTTTTGACGCAAGCGCCGCCGTTCAGCACGCTCGGCAAGCTCGTACTCGGAATTGCGCCGGAACGTGAAATCCCGATGTTCGCGGATCAAACTTTTCGGGAGTGGTTTGCGGAGAGACGCCGCTCGCTCCTCGCGGTTCCTCGCTCCGCTCGGAATGACGAAGTGATCTTGTGGCCGGATACCTGGAATAATTACTTTCATCCGCAGACGTTGCAAGCCGCGGTCGAAGTTTTGGAAGATGCCGGATTGACCGTCACCTTGCCGCCGCGCGAAGTGTGTTGCGGGCGGCCGCTCTATGATTACGGCATGCTCGATCGCGCGAAGAAGCAGTTGCTGGCGATTTTGGATCAGTTGCGTCCGCAGATCCGCGCCGGCGTTCCGGTTCTGATGCTCGAGCCGAGTTGCGCGTCGGTCTTTCGCGACGAGCTGTTGAACTTCTTTAGCGAAGATCGCGACGCGCGGCGTCTGGCCGATCAGACCTTCCTGTTGGAGACGTACTTACTCGAAAAGCGGCATTACAAGCCGCCGAAGTTGCGGCGCCGCGCGGTGGTGCACGAACATTGCCACAAAAAGGCGGTCCTCAATGCGAACGCCGAAACGCATATTTTCGATCAAATGGAGTTGGAGTACCAAAAACCCGACACCGGCTGCTGCGGCATGGCTGGCGCGTTCGGCTTTGAGGAAAGTCATTACGACGTATCGGTGAAATGCGGGGAACGGGTGCTGCTGCCGAAGGTACGCGAGGCTTCGCCGCACACCGCAGTGGTCGCCGATGGTTTCAGTTGCCGCGAGCAGATCGCGCAGCTCACCGATCGTCAGGCGCTCCATCCGGTGCAGATTTTGAAGATGGCGATCGACGATCGCACGTTCGATCGCGACGGCAAGTACCCCGAACGGCGGTATATGCCGGACAAAAATAAAAAGCGCAAGGAGATCGTGCAGAGCGGTTATCGCGCACTGAGCATCTTCGGGGCGCTCGCCATTGTGGCAATTAGTGCAGCGGTCGCAGCCGGGAGGCGACGATAGAGCGGCTCCACGATAAGGTTGCGATCGTTACCGGCGGTGACACCGGTATCGGACGCGCAATCTGCATCGCGCTTGCGGCCGACGGCGCTAAAGTGGTGGTTGACTATCATGGCGATCGCGCGCTCGCCGACGATTTGGTTAAGGAGATTACAAAAGACGGCGGAGAGGCGATCGCGGTTTCCGCCGATGTTTCGATTCCGGAAGAAGTTGATGCGCTGATCGAATCGGCAGTTAAGAGGTTTGGCACCCTTGACATCATGGTGAATAACGCGGGGATCGAGGAGAAGCATCCATTTTTGGAAACACCGCTCGATGTGTTTCAAAAAGTGTTGACGGTCAATCTGACCGGCACGTGGCTCTGTTCGCAATCCGCTGCGAAGCGAATGGTGGCGCAAAAGCGCGGCGGACGCATCATCAACATTTCGTCCGTGCACGAAGAGATCACGATGCCGACCAACGCACCGTACTGCGCGGCCAAAGCGGGCATTCGGATGTTGGCACGGACGATTGCGGTGGAATTAGCACCGCATCGGATCACCGTGAACGACATTTGTCCGGGCGCGGTGGACACGCCGATGGACGAACCGCTGAAGAAGAATCGCGACGCGTACGAGAAGCTGCTCTCCGAAATTCCGCTCCACCGCATGGCCAAGCCCGAAGAAGTCGCCGCCATGTGTTTGTATCTGGCGTCGGACGACGCCGCGTATGTGACGGGCGCATCGTTTTTTATCGACGGCGGCATGAGCAAAAAGTCGGGATCGCTATGAACGTCGCCTCAGTTGCGAAGATCGCCGGCACCGGCGAACGCATTGCCGTTTACGACGTTCCCGACGACCAAATGGCGGTCGGCAGTACGCTGGGCGCCCCGAAGATTACGCTGATCATTAAATCAACCGGCGCGATCGAAAAGATCTATTCGCCTGACTGCGGGCAAACGATGATCGGTACAATCGTCGTGCATCATTGGGATGCCGACACGGGAATCGCGCTGCGTGGCTTGTCCGGAAAATTTTACATTCATCCGGATCGTCAGGACCATGTCTTCCAACTGGCTAACGGCGTCGAAGTTCGTGAATCAATCTTCGCCTTGAATTCAAAACCGGTCGGCGACGAGATCGATCCGCCGGCCGCATACTATGTGTGCCAGCTCAACAACGACACCGAGAGAACGGTTACGCTCGCGTCCTACGCATTTGCGGAACTCAAAGGCAGCGTTGGCCCCGACCTTGAGGTGCGGTACGACGCCCGGCGCCACGCCTTTGTGATCACGAACCGGTCGGATACGAACCTCGCGCGGATCTTTGGTTCAACGGAAAAACCGCAATCATATGAAGTCAGCGGCGATCACGGTAAGGCGGGTTCGGAAACCGATCCCGGATCGCTTTCGAATAGCTGCCGAGTTGAAGGCTTCGATCCGCTGGGCATCTTCCGGTTCGTTCACCGGTTAAAGCCCGGCGAACGAGTGGAATTGTGCTTCAAGGTGTCGCTTTCTGCCGAAGGCGCCGAGAAGGCGCTTGCGCATTACGACGCCACGCCTAAGCCGGCGGATGCCCAGGAATTGACGCGCAATCATTTCGACGCGATCCTCGATCGAACGGTACTGATTACGCCCGATTCCGAAGTCAACCGCGGCGTCCTATGGGCGAAAGCCAATATGTTGCGCATTCTCTTGCGCGCACCCACCGGCTGGTGCTTCACCAACGATCCGACGCGCTCCAACAATAGCGTTGCGCGGGACACCGCATGGTTTGCGATGGGCGCCGATTATATTTATCCGATCTTCGCGCGGCATGCGCTACGATGGTACATCGATCATCTCGAACCTTCGGGTATGGTGGTCGAGTATTACGACGTGCGCAGCGGCGAGCCGGCGGATTATAAGATGAATATCAACGACGACACGCCGTTGCTGATTCTGGCGCTCTGGCATCATTACAACACCACGGGCGATCGCGCGTTTCTTGAAGAGATCTATCCCAATGCCGTAAAAGCGGCGCGCTACATTTTATCGCAACGCGATGACCGCGGGCTGGTGTGGTGTACGGCGGACGGTACCGCGGATTACGGCATCGTCGGCTGGCGCAACGTGATCGAGGATTACCGGCTCTCCGGAGCCAGCACCGAACTCAACTCGGAGTGTTACGCGGCTTTTCTCAACTTGGCGCAGATGGCGCACGTGCTGGGGAAAAACGATGCCGAACTCGAGTTTCGCGGGCACGCCGATGCTTTGCGCGATGCGATCAACACGCATCTCTTTGATAAAGAGCGCCAACTCTACCATTTAAGCATCGATCTCGATGGCTCGGTGCGCACCGATATTACCTGCGATCTGATCTTCCCCGTGATGTTCGGTGTAGCCGAAGATGGCGTGGCGGCACACATCATTAGCAAGCTCAGTGTTGCAGAGTTTTGGACGGAAGCCGGGATTCGCACCGTTCCGCGCACGGCGCCGATGTATAGTCCGACAGCCGGACAGGGGTTGCTCGGCGGGGTGTGGGGCAACGTGACGTTTTGGTTTGCGATGGCGGCCGCGCGTTTCAACCCGGAGTTCATGGCGTATGCGCTGTCGTCGAGCTTTCGCCATTACTCGCAAGATCCGCGCCGCAACAATACCGTGCCGGGGCAATTTTCGGAGTGGTTGCACGGCGAAATGCTGACCAACCAAGGCATGATGCTCTCGCCGTGGTTCCCACCGCACTACCTTTGGGCAGCGATTGAAGGCGCTGCGGGATTCAATCTTTCGCGCGATGAGCCGTCGGTCACGCCGCGTCTGGCGCCGGATTGGAAGTGGCTCGGCGTGCGCAACGTCTTCTTCGGAGAGGAGAAACTCACTTGGTTTGTGGTCCGCGCGCCGCAATTACGGATGTACGCGACGTTTGCATTTAAGAATTCGATTGACACGAGCATATATAAAGACGATTGCACGGATACGATCGAACTTACGGGCGAAGCCGCTGCTGCCATTGCATTGCGGCGTGAAGACGGACATGCGATCATGATCGGCAACACCACCGAACGCACCGTGCGCACCGCGTTGCGGGTAAACTTCAAACCTGCTTTTGCGAAAGATTCGTACGGAGCGCGCGTTTTCAATAGCTTGCGAGGCGAGTGGGTGGAAGCCAAGATCAGCGCGGAGGAGCTGAGCCGGGGTTTACCGTTAGAGCTCGACCGTAAGGGGTTTTGCGTTCTTGAGCTACGTTAAATTCGGTTTTAGTGAGTTTACGACGTGGCCGTGGACATTCGAAAAAGACTTGGCCATGTACAAGAAACATGGGGCTTCGGTTATCGAGGTTTGCGAATTTAAATTTGCGCACGAAGAATTTGATAAACTTGCCTTTGTCGAGCAAGCGGGTTTAACGGTTGCGTCGGTCCAGGCTCGCGTGCATTCGATCTTCCCGGACACCATGGCGCCGGAGCCCAAAGATCCGGCCGATCGTGTTGAGGCGATCAAGAAAGCCATTGAGAGCAGCGCACGGTATCTGCCGCAGGGAACGCCGTTCATCGTGATCACGGGCGCCGAGCCGAATCGGAACATGCGGGCGGCGATCGACAGAACGCGCGAAGCGCTCAAAGAGCTCGGAGAGTTCGCGGCCCAACACGGCATGGCGATTGCATTTGAGCCGCTTAATCCGATTACGGTCCACACGGATACCATGCTCTGGGGATTGGATCGTGGCTTTGAGCTCGTGGATTCCGTGGAACATCCGCATGTCGGCATCTGCATCGACACGTGGAATATTTGGGAGACGCCGAATGTGCTCGGCGTAATCGCTGATTGCGGAAAATA
>DASYYA010000171.1:0-15768 GCA_035934355.1 Candidatus Rubrimentiphilum sp.
CGGCATTCATACGGTTGGCGTGATCGAACTCTCGCCCGGACAAGAGCCGAATCCGCCGTACATCGCGCACCTTGTTGATTTGGCGCGAGAATATCACGTGCGTGCCGTTTTTTCGGAGCCCGAGTATAGCCCCAAGTTAGCGCAAACCTTGGCAAAAAGCGCCGGCGTCTCCATCGTTTCGGATCTGTATGACGACTCGATCGCGAACAATACGCAAGTCAATGACTACCTGAGCATGTTGCGCTACGATACCAATGTGATCGTGCGGGCACTGAAGTGAGCAATGCCGTCGTCATCGAGCGTCTCGTCGTGCGTTACGAGAATTTTGTGGCGCTGGATCGCGTCGATCTCACCGTCCGCTCGGGAGAAGCGCTCGGGATCGCCGGCCCCAACGGCTCCGGCAAATCAACGCTCTTGAAGACGGTCGCGGGTCTCTTAACGCCGGCATCGGGAAGCGTGTGCGTATTCGGCAAAGAGCCGCACGAGCTACCGCCGGGATCGATTGCGTATGTTCCGCAGATTGAAGCCGTTGACTGGAGTTTTCCGGCCACCGTCTGGGACGTTGTCGCGATGAGCCGCTTTTCCCGGCTCGGGATGTTCAAACGATTCGGGGCTCGCGATCGCGCGGCGGTGCGGCGCGCGATCGAGTTGCTGCGCATTGAAGAATTAGCAAACCGCCACATCTCCGCGCTTTCCGGCGGGCAGCAGCAGCGCGCGTTTGTTGCCCGCGCGATTGCGCAAGAGCCGCAGCTGCTCTTGCTGGATGAACCCACGACCGGCGTGGACGAAGCCACCGACGAGGCCTTGCGCGATGTCGTGCGGGAGCTGGTCGCTGAAGGCTTGCCGGTATTGATGGCCACGCATGAACTCGGGCGTGCGGATGAATGGTTCGATCGCATGTTGATACTGGATCGCCGCGTTATCGCCATCGGCACGCCAAGTGAGATCGCGCGGTCGGGAGCCTATGCCGCGGTGCGCGACAGCGCCCATGCGCACGGACATTTGCGCACCGATCATGCCGCGCATGCTGGGCATGATAAACATCCGGAAGTAGCGCGATGATCGACCATCTGATCGCGCCATTTCATTATGCGTTCATGCAGCGCGCGTTTCTAACGGCCGTTTTAGTGGGCGTGCTGTGCTCGACGATGGGAACCTATGTGATCTTGCGACAGTTGGCGTTTATCGGCGATGGCATCGCGCATGCGTCGTTTGCCGGAATCGTCATCGCCTACTTGCGCGGGGGTAATTTTTATTTGGGCGCCGGCATCGTTGCGGTGCTGACGGCACTGGGCATCGGATTTGTCCATCGTCGTGGACGAATATCGCTCGATACGACAATCGGCGTGCTCTTCACCGGTGCATTTGCGCTCGGCATTTTTCTGATGAGCCGCCAACGTTCGTACTCGGTCGATCTCCAAAGTTTTCTCTTCGGCGACATTCTGTCGGTGGGATCGCAAGATGTCTTGATGATCGTGGCGTTGGCGTTGCTGGTTGGAGTGGTGACGGCGCTGCTCTATCGCCCGCTGCTGTACACCTCATTCGATCCGGTCGTTGCGCAAGCCAGCGGTATGAACGCAGCCGCCGTCGAGTATATCCTGCTCGTTTTGATCGCGCTAACGATCATCATCTCGCTGCAAGCGGTTGGGATCATTTTAGTTGCCGCGTTACTCGTGACGCCGGCGGCGGCGGCGTATCAACTGACCAACCGATTTGCGCCGATGATGGCGCTCTCGGCGCTCTTTGGCGCGCTCTGCGCGATTGGCGGATTGTATCTTTCGTATTATTTGGCGAGTGCCAGCGGCGCGACGATCGTTTTGGTGGCGACGCTCCTGTTTTTCGCCGCCGTCGGCACCAACCGGTTGCGCCTACTCAGGCGCGCGTAAGACGGTCCACGCGTCGGTGCCGGCGGGCTGAAGAAAACCGGCAGCCGTCAACGCAGCGAGCGCTTCGGATAAAGCGGCACGTTCGTTCTTGTTCGGCATTCCGGCCCAGCGCATCGCTGCGTCGCCCAGGCGAATCGTTCCACCGGCGCGCAACAGCTCGGCCAGAAACGATGGCGGCAGTTTTACACGCTCGAGGCGGCGTGCCAATGGCTCGAGTGCGGCTTCGAAATCACTCATCGCGCGCAACATATTGGCGATATGCTCCGTTCAGGCCGCCCGGAAGCGCTGGAAACCAATCGCTTTCACGAACGATCGGAGCCGGGGTTGGCCGAACGGTGCGATTCTCCGTCGCAAACCTGCGTAAGATCGATGCGGCCGGTTTTTCACTACCATCGGTGCGAATCAAGCCGAAGCTCAGTTCGTGCGGCGCGCGATCGAACGGCGCATAATCGCGTAACGCTGCCGCGTAATCGGCCCAGCACCACCAGAAAGCGCCGAGCGCGCCCGAAAGATGCAGCCGTTCCAGTACGTTGGCGCCATAGTCCGCGAGTTCGATTTCATTCAAACACGCAAATGTCGAATCCGCAGCGATTTCGGGCGCACACGCCGGATTGCCAAATTCGGTGAACAGGACGGGCTTGCCGGCGAGCGACTGAGCGACTTGCGACAAGAACGGAACGACGCACGGGTCGGTGCGATCGCGCGCAAAATCCGCGTACACCGAATAGCCGTGCATCACTGCGCAGACCAAGGGCGCACAAAACGATGAGAACCGAAAGTTTCGATCTTGCGTGAGATCCTCGGAGTGGTTTCCTGCGGTCACGCCCGCATCGGACGTCTCGAGAAGATCGTGCGTCAGCGCGGCGCACCATTCGTTGGCATCCTTCACCGAATGCGGCACACGCAAGTTGCTGAATTCGTTGCCGAGATCCCACATGAAGAGTGCCGGATGGTTGCGGTAGCGCGCGCCGATGGTTCTGGCCAGAAAACGCGACGCTTGCAGAATCTCGCCGGAGTAAATATCGGCGGCGCCCCACGGCAACTCCCGGCCGCCGGAAATCGTACGAAAACGATAGGCCGGACGCAGGCGATCTAACGCCCATTCGGGCAACCAGTTGACGCCGCTCATGTGCCCGGTAAAAAGACTCGGCATCGCCAGCAGTTTGGCGCCGGCAATTGCATTCATCACGGCGTCGAGACGTCCGAGCATCTGCGCGTCGACCCGATCGGGTTGCGGTGCAAACTCGTCCCACGAAATAAAAAACCGCACGACGGTCAAACCCAAATCGCGTATGCGCGCGCAATCTTCACGTATTTCGCCAAGATCGAAGCGCTGCCACATGTACATCGCGCTCCGTTGCGGCCAGTAATTTACGCCGAGCAAGAAATGCGCCACAACTCGCTGTTCTCCAAAAGAAGCGGTGGCGCATGCGGCGAAAAGCCGCCGAGATGGCCGAAGCGTCAAACCCGCTGGTTGGGATCATTATGGGCAGTGTTTCCGACATGGAAACGATGGCCGACGCGCGCGACACACTGCACGAACTGCAAATTGCCTGCGAAATTCAGGTCGTTTCGGCGCATCGGACGCCGGATGAAATGTTTGCCTATGCGGAGACTGCCGCCGACCGCGGGCTAAAGGCGATCATTGCGGGCGCCGGCGGCGCGGCGCATCTGCCCGGAATGATCGCAGCCAAGACGTTGCTGCCGGTCATCGGCGTTCCCGTTCCGTCGAAAGCATTGAGCGGGATGGATTCGCTGCTGTCGATCGTGCAGATGCCCAAAGGCGTTCCCGTCGCGACGGTGGCGATCGGTAATGCCGTCAATGCAGCGCTGCTGGCGGCACGCATCTTGTCGTTAGAAGATGCGCAGCTGCGCGCGCGCTTGGCACAGTACGTGCGCCGCATGCATGACACAACGATATCCACCAAGTTGTGATCGAAACCATCGGCGTCATCGGCGGCGGGCAATTGGGCCGCATGTTTGCGCTCGATGCCAAGCGGATGGGCTACAGCGTCATTACGCTGGATCCACAGCCGCATTCCCCGTGTGGGCAAGTTTCCGATGAACAGATCGTTGCCGCGTACGACGATTTTAGAGCGATCGACGAGCTGGGCCGGCGCAGTGACGTGGTAACATATGAATTTGAGAACATTGCGATTGCGTCGGTGCAACGCCTCGAGGGCAACGGCTGTCGCGTAACGCCGGCAAGTACAGTCTTGGAGATTACGCAGAATCGGCTGCGCGAAAAGGAATTCGCCCAGCGATGCGGCGCGGACGTCGCCGATTTCGCGCCGGTGCGATCGGCCACTGATCTAAAGAACGCAGCGGAAGCTGTAGGCTTTCCGGCGGTGCTGAAAACGGTACGCGGCGGTTACGACGGCAAAGGGCAGTGGCGCGCTGAAAGTCTCGATGCGGCCTTAGTGGCGCACCGTGAAGCCAATGGCGCGGAGTTGATCCTCGAACGCTGGATCGATTTCGATCGTGAGATCAGCGTGGTGGCCACGCGTAGCGAGTGCGGTACGATTGTCTGCTATCCGCCTGCTGAGAATATTCACGACAACGGCATTCTGAGCGTTTCGATCGCTCCCGCGCGAATCGATAACGAAGTCGCACAGCGCGCGAATGGGATTACGGAAGCGCTCGGTACCGCATTCGGAATCGCCGGCACATTCTGTGTCGAATTTTTCGTTGCGGGCGAGCAGCTCTTCGTGAACGAAATTGCGCCGCGCCCGCACAACAGCGGACATTACACCATTGACGCAACGCGCTGCTCGCAGTACGAGCAGCATGTCCGCGCCATCTGCGGACTCCCGCTATCGCCGCCGAAGCTCACCACCGGCGGCGCGATCATGGTCAATATTCTCGGCACCGGGACCGGCAATCACCTCCACGGCGTTGATCGATTGCTGGAAGATCCGGCGATGGTGCTGCACGTGTACGGAAAGAAACATGCGCCGAAACGCCGCAAGATGGGACATTTCACGATGCTCGTTGACGGCGATGTGGGAGATCGCGAGATAGAGCGCGCGCTGGCGGCCCGCAAACTGTTACATTGGGAAGCGTAGCGTCGCCGGTTTTGGCGGGATATCGGTAAAGGCCATGGGGCGGTCCCACCAATCGTGCCGCCGCCACTGCAGTTGCTCATCCGTTGCCGTCGCCGGCAGCTTTTGCGTGACCGCTTTTGCGTACGCCTCGAGATAGCGCGCGACCATGCGGTCTACCGTAAAGCATTCGGCGACGCGCCGGCGGCAGGCGTCGCGATCGAGCTGTTGGAGTTTCGGAACCGCGGCGACCGCGGATTCAACGCCATCACAGATAAAACCGGTGACGCCGTCGGTCACAATCTCCGGGACAGAGCCTGAGTTTGCTCCGATGACCGGCGTCCCGCACGCCATGGCTTCGACCATCGTCAAGCCGAAGCGTTCGGGACGCGTATTCATGTGCACGATTCCCAGCGCATTGCGCAACAACTGGTTGCGTGCTTCCCGGCGAACTTCACCCAAGTACTGAATCCGATCGCCGTCAATGTGCGGCTCGATTTGCGTACGAAAGTACTCCTGGTCGTGAACGATCGCGCCCATTTTGAGCTGCTTTCCCGACCGTTTGGCGATCTCGATCGCAAGATGCGCGCCTTTCTCGGGATGAAAGCGTCCCAGAAAGACCAGATATTCGCCGGCGCGCTCGTTAAAAGTAAATTCTTGCAGATCGATTCCGTTGTAGACCGTTGCCAGATAGGAAAGTCCGGGATCGCGATCGGCATCGCTAATGGAGCAGAAAAAGCTCCGCCATGCGGAGGCGTAATACGCTCCTAAGATCTGCGGACTGGAGAATCCATGGACGGTCGTCAACAACGGCGGCGTTTTGGTGCCGAGCGCATAGGTCATCGGCTTCCAATCGAGGTTGTTGTGAATCAGATCGAACTCGTGGGCGCGTTCGAAGAGATTGGCGATATGCAACGAGAGGAACACGTCGCCGTTCAGCGCGGGATCTTCGCCCACTCCGACGGGAAGCACCGATTGCAACCGTCCTTCGAATTTTGAATTCGCGGTCGCAAACAGCGTCACGTCGAGGCCGTGCCGCCGCATGCCGTCGGCAATATTGAAGGCAACTTGTTCCCACGGACCATACCCTGGCGGCGGGGTCGGCCACGTGATCGGCGCGAGAACCGCTAAGCGAAGCCCGGCTAGATTCACCCTGCGGCGGCGATCCCGGCTTTGAATACGGTCGCCGGCGCGCGCAGCGGTGCGAGATCGCGCGTAATATCTTTGTCCAGCAACAAAAGATCGGCGGGTTCGCCGGCTGCAAGTAAACCGTTATGGAGGCCAATCAGCTCGGCGGCGGTATTCGTGGCCGCATGCAATGCTTGTTGCGCGGTCATGCCGAGCAATTTTTGCATGAGGATTACTTCTTCGGCGTAGCTCTGATGATAGTTAAAGGGCGTGCCGGCGTCGGAGCCGCCCGCAATCTTTACCCCCTGCTCGAATGCGATACGAATGTTGCGCAACATGTGCTCGTTGACCTCACGCGCCTTGCGCACCGCATACTCCGGCTGGCCGCCTTTTTCAGCATTTCCAAGGATGCACGTCGGCGCCGTTAGCGTCGGAACCAGATACGTACCGCGTCGTTTGAAGAGCCCGATGGTTTCAGCGTCGAGCATATGCCCATGTTCGATGGAATCGACGCCGGCGCGAAGAGCGTTTTTGATTCCCTCGGTGCCGATCGCGTGCACAGCGACGCGCATTTGATGGCGATGCGCTTCATCGCAGGCGGCTGCCATTTCTTCTTCGAGCAGTTGCGCCAGGCCGGGAACCGCACCTTTAGTCAAAACGCCGCCGGTCGCGATAAGTTTAATACAATCCGCGCCCGCTTTGCGTTGTTCGCGAACGGCTTTGCGCGCGTCCCATGGACCATCGACCTCGCGTCCGAGAAACCAGCCGTGGCCGCCGGTCATGCACAGCACGTACCCTGCAGCAGAGATGCGTGGGCCGGGAATGCGCCCTTCATTAACAGCATCGCGCACGTGGATCGAGATCGTTTCGGAGCTGCCGACATCGCGAATCGTCGTGACACCGGCGCGCAGACTGCGGGCGGCGTTTTCAACCGCATGGACCATTCGCTTCATCGGCGGCATTAAGAGAAGCGCGGAGATCGCATCGGCTTCGCCGCTCATCTCCAGATGCGCATGCGCGTTCACCAATCCCGGCGTAACGCAAGCAGCTTCATAATCGCATTTGCCATGCGCATCGCGAATGGCTCGAATCGTTGTGCCGTCGATTTCGAGATCGACGTTCTTTCGCGGCTCGTTGAGCGACCCGTCGTAAAGAATCCCGGCTCTAATTATCACGAGCGCATCGCTTCAAGCGCCTGATACGCCTTACTCGTGAGCTCATGTCCCAGCACGCCGGCGATAAATCGCGAAGCGTCGCGAACTTTGTCGAGATCGACACCGGTCTCGATGCCCATTCCGTGCAACATATAGAGCAGATCCTCGGTGCCGAGGTTTCCGGTAGCGCCCGGCGCGTAGGGACAACCACCTAATCCTCCGCTGCTCGAATCGAAGATCGCAACGCCGTGCTGCAGCGCCGCGTACACGTTGGCGAGCGCCGTTCCGCGCGTGTCGTGGAAGTGCAGCGCAATCTTCTCAAGTGAAAAATCGCGTACGAGCATTGGGACGAGTGCGTCGACTTGACTCGGGACCCCAACACCGATCGTATCGCCAATCGAAACCTCGTCGCAGCCCAAGTCGAAAAGCCGTCGCGTCACATCGACGACGTTAAGCGGCGTCACCGTATCGCCGAAAGGCGACCCGAACGCCGTGGATACATAGCCGCGCACCCAGAAATCGTTCTCCTTCGCATTGCGCACCACGTCGCGAAAGGTTTCGATCGATTCATCGATCGTCATGTTGATGTTCCGCTTGGTAAAAGCCTCAGACGCCGCGGTAAACACCGCAATACTTTCAGCGCCTGCGTTTTTGGCGCGCTCGAGCCCGCGGATGTTGGGCGTGAGCACCGGATAACGCACTCCGGGACGCTTGCGAATCTTTGGGAAAACTTCGTCGGCATCCGCGAGCTGCGGAATCGCTTTGGGGCTCACGAATGATGTCGCTTCGATCAGCAGGAGCCCGCTTTCGCTGAGCAGGTCGATATATCGAACTTTGTCATTCGTAGAAACGATCGCGTGCTCGTTTTGCAAGCCGTCGCGCGGCCCCATCTCGCACACCCGCACGGCTTGTGGAACGCTCACGGTTTCTTCCAAGCGGGATCGCGCCGATCGAGAAAGGCGCGGAGTCCTTCTTGGCCTTCATCCGAAACGCGCTGCGCCGCAATCGCTTCCGCCGTCATCTCTTTGGATTCAGCATAGCTGGTCTCGCGTATGCGCGCGATCAATTGTTTCACGGCGGCGATGGCTTGCGGTCCGGCGCTGATGATTTCTCCCACAACGCGTTCGACGGCGAGATCGAGTGCATCCCCGACCACGACTTCGTGCACCAGCCCGATGGCCAAAGCGCGCCGCGCGTCAAAACGTTCACCGGTCAAGAAAAGGGCGCGCGCGTGCGATGCTCCGATTTTTGCCAAGACAAACGGCGAGATCACCGCCGGAATAATTCCGAGTTTCACCTCGGTGAAACCAAACGTTGTGTCGGTAGCCGCGATCGCAATATCACATACTGCGACCAACCCCGCGCCGCCCCCGAGCGCTGCTCCGTGAATCTTCGCGATGACGGGCTTTGGACATGCGTCGATCGCCCGATACATCTCTGAAAGCGCGCGCGCGCCCGCGACGTTTTCCGCGTGGCGGAGTTCCAGCGATTCACGCATCATCGCAATGTCCGCGCCACCGCAGAACACGGTGCCTTCTCCCGAAAGCACGATGGCGCGTATTGCAGAACGCTGCGCGAGTTCGGCGAAGGTGGATCGGAGGGCTTCGATCAACTCGGTATTCAATGCGTTGCGAACGTCGGGCCGCTGGAGGCGCACGTGCGCTACCGGCCCATCGGCCGAACAGCGAAGAAGTTCAGGCATCGGGCCGAGGTTCTCGCTTGCATCCGGACCCGCCTCGCCTGCGTTCTACCGGTAGATAATGCGCAACGAAGAGGTCGTCTACCGTCACTCCATTGTGACGCGCATCACCCACTGGGTGTTCTTTCTCGCATTTCTTGCACTTGTCAGCAGCGGTCTGCAGATCTTCAATGCGGCGCCATATTTGGACGCATCGGATAAAACCGATCCGGCGCACCGAATTTTGCAGATCTCCTCGCCGCAGCAAGGCACGGGAACGACGACGATCTTCGGACAAACGTTTACCACAACCGGTTGGCTCGGCTGGACCGACGACGGCATGGGCGCGCAGACGGAACGTGCGTTTCCCGGATGGATTACGATTCCGGGGTATCAAGACTTGGCCGGTGGCCGGCGTTGGCATTTCTTCTTTGCGTGGATCATGGTGCTCTGCGGCATCGCGTACGTGGTGTGGGGCGCTGCGCGCCGAGACTTGCAGCAGCTGATACTACGGCCGGCAGATATTCCGAAGATCTTGCCGATGCAACTCTATTATTTGCGGTTGCATCGCGAGCCGCCGCCGCACGGAAAGTATAACCCGCTGCAAAAAACCGCATATACGCTTGTGATTTTTATTTTGGCGCCGCTTCTGGTGCTGAGCGGCTTGGCGCTCTCACCCAGCTTCGATGCGGCGGCTCCGTGGGTTACTGCAATGTTTGGCGGGCGCCAGTTTGCGCGATTATGGCATTTTGTTTTTATGGTTGCTTTGTGCGGATTTTTCGCAACCCATCTCGTGCTGGTCGCAACCACCGGAATTCGCAATCATATCGCGTCCATGATTACCGGGCGTTACCGGCTGGGCGCCCATGACGGAGTCGGCGTATGAAGAGGAAACTTTTCATCGCCTCGAGCCTGTCGGCCGCGTTATCCGGCTGCGGAGCGCTGGGATCGAAGCTCAACGACAACGGCGTGTTTCGTTCGGTCCTGGGCAGCGCCGAGAGTGTCAACCGCGCGCTCATCGGCACGCACGGACTGGCGCGCGAATACTCGGTGGCTGCGATCTCGGCGGAGTTTCCGATCAATTCTTTCGACACGCCTTCCGATGCGCTGTACACCCATCTGGTGCGCACAAGGTTCCGTCCGTTCCAGTTGAGCGTTGATGGCATGGTGGCGCGCCCGCAAAAGTTTTCACTGGTGCAGCTTGCTTCATTGCCGCAAAGCTCCCAGATCACGCGCCACGACTGCGTGGAAGGATGGAGCGCCATCGCACAATGGAGCGGCGTGGCACTGCGCGATCTGCTCGCGCTTGCGCAACCGCTGCCGGACGCGCGGTATGTGGTCTTTCATACCTTCGATCGCGACGCCAACGGCACGCCATACTATGAAAGTTTGAGCCTGCAACAAGCCATGCACCCGCAAGCGTTGCTCGCGTTACAGCAAAACAGCACAGCGATCCCACCCGATCGGGGCGCGCCGGTGCGTTTAAAAGTTCCCACGCAGCTCGGTTATAAGAGCGCGAAGTGGGTGCGGCATATCGAGATCGTGAGCTCGCTCGGCAAGCTGTTCGGCGGTAAAGGTGGCTACTGGGAGGACCAGGGTTACGAATGGTACGCCGGAATCTAGCCTACGATGAAGCGATTTACTGTCGCGGCACTTGTGCTTTCGGCCGCCTTAGCGGGTGCGAGCGCAACCGCCGCCGTCTCCTATACGAATCCGCCGCCGGGCAAAGTCGTCCAAGACGTCGTCGCCTATCTATCCGGCGAGGCGATGAATTCCAAATGGCATGTCGTTGCGAGCAAAGTTCAGGTCGGCAAGCAATATGGCAAAGATAATGCCTACCAGTGGTATCTTTCGATTTACCGGCAATTAGGTGACGGGTGGCAGCTCGCGTTCCGCTCGCCGGGCGCCGGAAACACGCTGATCACGAAAGTCACCAAGGCCCATGGCGCGCAGCTCTATTTTCCGATCCAGGATCTGAAGATCGTCGGCGTGGGAGAACTCGAGCGTCCCGCAATTCAGGACGTCGTCTTTTGGCTGCATGAAACCGGCGCGGATTGCGGCTCAGCAACCATCGGAGTCCTGGGAACGAATAAATCCGAGCAAGTCACGACGAAGGTGAAAGTCGTCAATGGCTGCGAGCTGCAAGCAGCAATCGTCAAGAACGGAAGCTTGCAAGCCGTCGCGCTCTCGGGACCATATTATGGGCCGAACGCGCCCATGTGTTGCCCGACAAAACCGAAAGCAAAGGCGATTCTTTCCGGAGTCAACGGCGTGTGGAAGGTGACGCCGAAGTACTTTACGATTTCACGGTAACGGCATGCGTGGCACACCAGCGGGATAGTCGGTTCCGGCACCTGACTCGGTGTACTGCTTAGAAAGCGCGGCGAGATACTCGAAGTTGATCCAAATGCCGGAATTATCGGCGCCGCGAACGGCGCTCGTTATGGGCGCAATACTCACCCAACTGTCATACGCGAGCCCTGCCCATAATTGGCACGCCAAATTCGCATCGACCATTCCGCTGCGCACGAACAGCCCAATGTATTCGAAATGATTCGCGAGATATCGGATCGGCGCAATTTCCGGCGGGAGTTTGTGCTCCGTGCGGATTTTTTGGAGAAGTGCTGAATCGTCGATCAGCCGAGGCAAGTCGTCCCGAATGAAATCGAGCGCCTTGCGAAACTCCGCCGACTCCATCGCAGCGCGCACTTCATCCAGACCCGCGATTTGATTGCTTCGTCGCATATGGCGAAGTTGTATGAGCGCTGCGATCGCTGACGCTGCGATCACGACGAAGGTCCCGATCGTCCCGATCGCGGTCAGCCACTCAGGAGACATGAGATTCCCGGGATGATTCGAGCAGCGACGTGTCTTCCGGCATCCGTTTTGCACCCGCAGGGAAAACACCGGCTGGGTGCGTCTTCATGAACTGATCTGACAGTGCGGCCATGTATTCGAAGTTTTCCCACAGCTGGGGCAAGTTCAAAGTTTTACGAACATAGGTCGTGACCGGCGCCAAAGCATTCCAATTTCGTACTACCGCATAACACCAAAAATCACAGGCAAGCTCCTTGTCGATAATGCCGGTTTTAACAAACATGCCCATACTCTCGAAAAAATTTGCGACCGTTCCAATTGCTTCATATTCTCCTATAAAAGGGAGTTGCGCAGCTCGGTGCCTCTCGGCGGGATCCTTCAGACGCTTTGGAAGCTCGAACGAAACGAATCGCTGCGCTTCGCGAAACTCGGGCGACTCTAGCGTTTCTCGGCACTCCGTTAGGGCAACAATTTGATTGCTGCTGCGCATATGCCGAAGCTGAAAAAGCGCAGCCGCCGCCGATGCCGCGATCACGACGAACGTGCCGAGTGTTCCGATCGCCGTCAGCCATTCAGGACTCATTTCGGCGGCCGCGCTTCGGGCCAGACTTCGCCGGTGCGAGGCCGGCGCAGATTTGGCGGATAGGATCCGGACGGATGCGTTTCGACATACGTTTCCGCAATGGCCGTGAGATATTCGAAATTTTCCCAGAGGCCCGGAATCCCGCTTTTCGCCCGCGCGCTTACGATCCAGGACGATAAACGCCACCATGTTTGAATAATGATGTTCGACCATAAATCGCAGAGGATGTCCGGATCGATGATGCCGCGCTTGACGAGCGTACCGACGTTTTCGAAGAAGGCGGCAACCATGCGCGCGCTCTCAAATTGTTTTGCGACCGGTCTTTGCAAAGCCAGTTTCCGGCTTTCGGGGTCTTCCAACAGCTTTGAAAAGTCGTGATTGATAAAACGCCGGGCATCCTGAAAAGCAGGCGATTCGAAGACTTCGAAGAGTTCGTTGAGCGCACTGAGCTGATTTGTGGCACGCATGTGCCGCAATTGAATAAGCGCGGCAACGGCCGATGCTGCGATCACGACAAACGTACCTAGCGTTCCGATCGCCGTCAGCCACTCAGGTGACATCATGCGCGCCTTTCAACGACTTCGGGCCAGGTCTGCGAGGGCGGCATGCGCCGTTTGCCCCTTGGGAACGCACCGCCGGGATGTCGCAGCCGGAAATCGTCACACAGGACAGCCAGGTATTCGAAGTTCTCCCAAAGCTGAGGTTGGCGGGTCACAATACGACGGTTTGTGATGATTGGCGAGAGCTCGCGCCAGTTGCGCAGAATGACGCCGCCCCACAAGTCCGCGGCGATGTGTCCGTCGATGATCCGGTTTTTTACGAGCGTACCGACGTGTTCGAAGAAATTGGCGAATGTGCGAAGGCTTTGGTATTCGGCCGGAAACTGCGTTTCCGAGAGCGTACGCCGCACTTCGGGGTCGGACAAGCGCCGCGGCAGTTCGCGAATAAGTAAAACCGTTTCTTGAAAGGAAGGTGACTCAATCGTTTCGCGGACCTCGTTGAGCGCCACGATCTGGTTCCCTGCGCGCATGTGACGAATTTGGGCGAGCGCCGCGATCGCGGAGGCTGCAATAACGACAAACGTGCCGAGCGTTCCGATCGCTGTGAGCCACTCAGCGGACATCGGAAATGCGTTCCTTTGCCTCAGTTTCGCCATCGAAGTAATCGAGATCGGGCGAAGCTCGCACCATGCGCAGCGGCCCCTCTAGGGTCCACAATCCTACTTTGTCGGAATCGGGATAGAAACACGCTTCGAAACTGACAGCGGCTTCTTCCAGCCCGGCGAGCATGACCAGACACGGTTCGTCCGAATCATTGCGCACTTGGTGCGCGCCGCGCTCTCCTGTGGGAAACGCGATAAAGTCTCCCGCGCGGCATTGAATGTTCCCGCGCAGCGTGCGAATTGTCGGTCGCCCCGCGATAACATAGAAAAACTCTTCGGCTTCGACATGCCAATGGAGCGGACACCAGGCTTTTGCGGGCGGGATCTTCGCCAGGCGATAGCCCAATTTACGAGCGCCTATGAGCAATCCGACTTCGCCGTCGTCCGCTCTAAATTCGGACGGCCCTTCACGAACGGTATACTCGATTTCATCGGCATTGATGCGGTTGATCTCGGCGCCAGCACGCGTTTCCAGGAACGTCGCAAGCGCGTTGTCCGCTCGGCCGAACAGTGATTGACCGTCGCAAAGAAGGAGCGTCTGAAGCTGTAACGCCCATAGACGGCGTAACCCGAACAAAAAAAGCTTTGGATTCTCCAGCATTTTGTCCGGCAAGATCCCTAAAGCGCCCGCCGGTGCCCCAATGAGAGCGTCGCCGACAACAGCAGTTTTGACCGCGGGAAAATGTAATGCGACTTCGCCTGCGGTCTTACCGTGTGGCAGCGCAAGCGCAAACGCGCCGGCAAACACTTCGTCGCCGTGCGAAAACGTTGCGTCGATAGCGATATCGAACAACGATGCCTCCACACCATGCGCAAGCACCCGCGAAGCAAAACGCGCCTTGAGATGGGCTGCGTCGCGCTGATGATCGCGGTTGGTTAGGACGATCGTGTGGACACCACCGAGATTTTGCAGTTCGTCCAGTGAGCCCGCGTCAAGGGGCAACGGATCGATTGCGACGCAACCGCCATCGCGCTCGAAGAAATAGCTATTGTAGCTCATGCCCCGATCGGGTTGCCACGCAGAGTACATCCACGCGCCCGGAATAGCGAGCCGCGCGAGCATTACATCCGGAATATGCCGAAGCGCGTTTCGGCGATCGGCGCGTTCGCTGCGGCTTCTAACCCGACGGCCAGGACATGGCGCGTCTCGAGCGGATCGATGATGCCGTCATCCCACAAACGTGCGGTCGAATAATAGGGGCTGCCTTCGTGTTCGTAGTTGGCCAGAATCGGCTCTTCGATTTTTCGCTTTTCCTCGTCGCTGATGTCGCCCTTAACGGTTGAAAGAACACTCGCGGCTTGCTGGCCGCCCATAACCGAGATGCGCGCGTTGGGCCACATCCATAATTGGCGCGGCGAATAGGCGCGACCGCACATCCCGTAGTTTCCGGCGCCAAAACTGCCGCCGATGATCACAGTGAACTTGGGTACCTCTGCGCACGCGACCGCCGTTACCAGTTTCGCGCCGTCCTTGGCGATGCCGCGGTTTTCGTATTCCTTGCCGACCATGAACCCGGTGATGTTTTGCAAAAAGAGCAGCGGCGTTCCGCGCTGCACGCAGAGCTCGATAAAGTGCGCGCCTTTAAATGAGCTTTCACTAAACAGGATGCCGTTGTTGGCAAGAATGCCGATCGGGTGGCCTTCGATGCGCGCAAATCCCGTCACGAGCGTTTTGCCGTAGCGCGCTTTGAATTCGTGGAACTCCGAAGCGTCCACCAAACGCGCGATCACTTCGCGCACGTCATAGCCGATACGCGTGTCCGGCGGGACGACTCCGAAGAGCTCCTCGGGATCGTATTTCGGCGGCTGCGGCTCGATCGTGTCCCATTGCCGCGGCAATTCGCGATGCAGATTCGCCACGATCGAGCGCACGATTTGCAGCGCGTGCTCGTCATTCTCGGCGAAGTGGTCGGCGACGCCGGAGATGCGCGTATGCACATCGGCGCCGCCCAACTCCTCAGCCGTCACGACTTCTCCGGTCGCAGCTTTGACGAGCGGCGGCCCGCCCAAAAAAATCGTGCCTTCGTCCTTGACGATAACCGCTTCGTCGGACATCGCGGGCACGTATGCGCCGCCGGCCGTGCACGAACCCATAACGGCTGCGATCTGCGGAATCTTTTTTCCCGACATGCGCGCTTGATTGTAAAAAATGCGCCCGAAGTGCTCGCGATCGGGAAACACTTCGGCTTGCAGCGGTAAGAACGCTCCACCGGAATCGACGAGATAGATGCACGGCAAATGATTCTGTTCGGCGATCTCTTGCGCGCGTAAATGTTTCTTAACAGTAATGGGGTAGTACGTCCCGCCCTTCACCGTCGC
>DASYYA010000072.1:0-3195 GCA_035934355.1 Candidatus Rubrimentiphilum sp.
CACTTTGGCAGCCGGAATCGCACTCGAGAGCTCCCGTTTTGCTTGCAAGCGCTCGGTTAACGCTCGCACCGCCGTCATAACAGGCGCGCGACTCCATCGTAAAACAGCTAAAATGACGAGCCCGACGATCAGCGTCGGCAACAACGGCGCGATCGCACCGTATGCCAGCCACCAGCCGTCCTTCTTCGGGACGGCGGCATGTGCAAACGAAATCGTTCCGACCTCGAGCGAATCGCCACGGTGCGGGTCGATTCCCAAGGTTGCCGCCGCAAGCGCACGTACTTGATACAAGTCAGCGCCGCGAAGCGCATCGACAAAGACGGCAGCGGTTATTCTTGCAACCCGCCCAGGTTGAAGCGACGAAGTCGTCCGGCGTTCCTCGCTCCCGCGGTCGACTTGCTCATCGGCGCGATCGTAATGTTTGCCGTCGCCGGTGAAGCGTTCACGTTGCGTGTTCGAAGCAATCGCCGAATTGCCGACGGGCAGACGGCGCACGGTGCTGCTCGAAACAGCACGCGAATCGTACTCAACATGGACGCGTACAATTGCTGCTCCGGCGCCGATCGCGGAGTCGAGCGCTGATTGTAACGAGTGCTGCAATTCGGAGGCATCAGTCGCTTCGGCGCCGTTGCCAAGCGCAACGCCGCGATCGTCCACAATAGTGACGTGCGTCGGATCCAAACCGGCAACACTAGCGGCCACAAAAGAACGGATTCCCCCGATCGCATCCGGCGAGAGATGCATTCCGGGAACCAGCCGCAGGCGCACGCTGGCACTCGCATCCCGCGAGGATTCATCGGCGAAATATGCGGCCTTGGCGGGGGCGATAATGACGCGCGCTTCTTGGACGCCCTCGATACCGCGCAACCCGAGTTCGATGTCTCCGGCCAAGCCGTCGCGCGTTTGCGCATCGATAACGGTTTGGGGCGTGAGCGCGCCGATTTTTCCAAGCAAATCGGTGGTGTCGTCAACATGGACGTGCGGCACGCCGGCGAGTGAAAGTCTGAGCAGGAGATCGCTGCGCTGTTTGGTTTCGACGAAAACATTGTCGCTCGTGGGCGTAAACGCCACATTCCAACTTGCAAGCCGCTCTTCGACTTCGCTCAGTTGTTCGGCGTGTAAGCTCGTGGAAAAGAGCTGCATACGTTGGGGATGTGAAAGCAAGCTCGCGAATATGCTGAGCGTTACGAAAGCCGCGACGGCAAGGCTTAGGCTCACGCGGACGACGCGGGGCAGTGCGTTCCAGCGATCGAGAAGCACTGCGATTTGCATCGCTACACCTGCATGTTAAGGATTGACTGCAGCGCCGCGGTCGTTCGCTGCGCAGCCGCAGTTGCAACTGCCAAAACAACGTCAGCCCGCGCGCGTTCATAAATAGCCGTCTGGAGATCACCGGTGCCGGCGGCAAAGTTGTCTTCGGATTGCGAGGCGCCACGCAAAACCGATCCGAGATCGTTCACGATATTCGAAAATTCGTTTGGCACGGATTCATTCGTCGCCGCAGGAACGCGCACGATCGTCGGAGCCGTTGGCGTGGGCACATCGGGAATGATCGGCGGCGCGGTCATAAGCGCCCCATATCAATCGTTCGTTCCGCTAAATGCTTGCCAATCTCGAAAATCGAGGCGTTGGCTTCATACGCGCGCGAAGCGTTAAGCACCGAAACCATTTCCGTCAAGACGCCGGCGCCGTCTTCGGTTTGAGCCTGCGTTCCGGCGAATTCTATTTGTGAAGTTGTGCCATCGTCGACGAGTTCGAATCGTGGAACCAACCGCTGGTAAGAACCTCTTGGGCCTGCGGCTTGTGAAGCCGCCACATTGCGGGCATAGACGTCGAGCGCCGCGCGCTGCGCATCCATGCCGCCGGCGGCAGCGCGCAGGAGCTCGAGGCTATCCATGCGTCACGCTTTTGATTTCGGCCAAGCGCGCGTGGACCGCGTTCAGCACGGCTTCGGTGAAGATCGCGCGGTCGGCGGCGGCTGCCAAGATTTTATCGGTACGACTGGATCCGAGCGGCGTCTGCGAACGCGACGCGGCGGCGGCGGCCGACTGGAGATTTTCAGAAGCGCTCTCGAGAGCGGTTGTCAGAGAGGCGGCGACATCAAACATCCGTCCACGCTAAACGCGTTTCGTGTCCGAAAGACTGCGAGGATGTTAAGAAGTCTTGTTGGCTCGCTTCCCGGGCAAACCGCTCCGATCGAGCGGAACGGCAAGTAGGAGGCGCGTCGCCTCACCATAGTTTTGCACGCCGCTGGCTATCCGGTTCGACTTAAGATAATTGTTGTACATGTGCCACGAGAACCGCGCGAAGTTCAGATTCACAAAGTGAGCGTTGCGCGCGCGCAGAGCAGCAAAATCGGCAAGCACCTGCGGCACAAATGTCTTGCGCGCGTATTTGGCTTGCGGCGGCAGATATAAGAATATCTCGAGCCATCCGGAGTACTGGGCGATCGCATCGGAGTCGCGCATACAGGTCAGCGCCGCGATGTAGTTGGCTTCGTCTTCGCGATTGTAGCCGGCGGCATGGCTCCACTCATGCGCCTGATTGAACGGACGCTCGAACCACAACAGATCCGGCGCCAGCTGCGTTTCGAGCGTAAAGGGATTGGTGAAGCCGCTCGTGCCGTTCTTGTTCATAAAGAAACCAGCGAGCGTGAACTTTGCCGGGCTTACCTCGGGCGACCAGCGATCGCCCAAGCGCTGCACCACCGGAAGCCAGGCGTTCTGCAGCAGGTCCATGTGGTACCCGGAGAATCCCGGTGTGGCGGTGTACTGCGCATGCGCGATCGGAGCCCAATGATTCATCGCGGCGATTGCGCGGCGCCGGAATGCTTCGAGCGCTTGCGGCGTGATACGCGAACTGTCGAAGGCGACGCGCGTCTGCACCGGGGCGCGCGCATAGCCCCATCCCCAGCCCCCGTAAAACCAGAGCGCGTAAAAGCCGACGAGCGCGGCGATCCCAATAACGAGCCGCATTAGCGGCATCAACACGTCGCCGCGGCGGATGCGCGCAAGCGCCATCCAGAGTTTGGCGCCGAGCACGATGACGCCAATCAGCACCACGATATCGCCCAACGAAAAGCCAAACGGCGCGGTGATCGTGCCCCAAAAGTTTTGCCAATGTGCATACCAGCCGTTGGTAAAGGCGTCTTCGACCCATTGTGGTGACGGATGCCACAGCAGCGCAAAGGCGCCG
>DASYYA010000080.1:0-11539 GCA_035934355.1 Candidatus Rubrimentiphilum sp.
ATGATGGCGCGGGCGATCGGAGCGGCGACTTGCGCGCCATAACCGCCTGAGCGATCGACAAAAACCGCCATCGCGATCGTCGCATGCTTTGCCGGCGCATATGCCACAAACCACGTGGTATTCGGCCCGGCACCGCCGGCCGTTTCCGCAGTGCCGGTTTTACCGCCGAACGGCAAACCATCGATCGCTAAACCGTACGCGGTGCCGCCGGGATCGGAGACTTCGTCCATTCCCGCGCGCACGGCTTGCAGCGCCGCCTGCGTCACGGGTACGTGCCGGATGATCTGCGGCGCGAATTGTTTGATGAGCCGTCCGCGCGGATCGCGAATTTCGGCGACCAAGCGCGGATGATATAATGTTCCGCCATTGACGACCGCCGACTCGACGTTAGCCATCTGCAACGGCGTGGCTTGCATCGCGCCTTGCCCGATCGCCAAGCTGCAGACGTCGGAGGGCTCCAACGGAAGTCCGGCGACCTTCAGCATCCACGCGTTGGTCGGCCAGTTTCCCTCGAACTCGCCGGGAAGATCGATCCCGGTTTTTTGCGCCAGCCCGAATGCGAGCGCATATTTGCGCAACCGTGCATTACCCAAGCGCCAGCCCATTTGGAAAAAATATCCGTCCGACGACGCCATCAATGCGTGCACGAATCCGGTCGGGCCTAATCCGCCCGCGGCGAGATCTTGAAAGAGCGCTCCATAGCAGTTCCACGCGCCGCTGTCATAGACGATCTCGTTGACCTTCACCACGCCGGTCGTCAGCGCGGCTGACCCCGTGACCATCTTAAATGTAGAGCCCGTCGGTGTCGCGGCGGTAATCGCGCGGTTGAAGAGCGGCTGCGACTGATCGGTCAGATAATGCGAAACCTTCTTCGAATCGTCCGAAGCAAAAGCGTCGGGATCGAAGGCAGGGTAGCTGGCCAGCGCGCGCACTGCGCCGGTCCAGGGATCCAGCACCACGACGGCCCCGCCGATGCCCGCGCGATTGCCGGCCCAAGAATGAATTCCGTCGGCCAAAGCTTTTTCAACGATTTTTTGCAGACGCCAATCGATGTTCAGAACGAGTGTGTCGCCGGCGACGGGATCTTTGTCCGGCAATTTAATCGAGGGAACGACCTGGCTCTGCGCGTCCACGACGACGCGGCGCCCGCCGGGCTCGCCGCGAAGATAGCGATCGTACTCGTACTCCAAACCGTCCTTGCCGATGACATCGTTGGGCGAGTAGCCTTGCGAGCGCAGCGCTTTGTACTCATCGGCGGTAATTTGTCCGACGTATCCGATGAACGCCGAGCCCACAGAATGATACGGATAGTCCCGCACCGCTTGCACTTCGGCATCGATTCCCGGTAAGTCCGGAAGCAGTTCGGTGAGCTTCACAACGTGCGCCACGGAAAGATCGCCGGCGAGGATCACGGGACCATACGGTTCGTCTGCGGCCACTTCATCGAAGTTGTGATAGTGAACGCCGTGATGATTCAATAACCGTTCGCGCAGCAACGCCACCGGTACCTCGATCGCGCGCGACACCGCCGCCAGTTCAGAATCAATGTCTTTTACTTCCGATGGAATGACCACGGCGACAAATGACGGGCGGCTGCGCGCGATGGGAATCCCGTTGCGATCCTCGATCAGGCCGCGCGGCGCCGCCTCGGGAATCAGACGTATCTGATTCTCTTGAGCCGCGGTGCGAAACGCGTCACGCTGAATCAGCTGGACTTGAATCAAACGTCCGAGTAAGCCTAGGAGCGCGATGAGCGTAATGCAAGCAAATAGCACGAGCCGCGCGGTCGAGCGTTCCCACCCGAGTTTTCGTAGCCGCGGATTCATTGATAGCGCGGCCGGAGCATCACACGCGCCGCGAACATCAGAAGCACCATGAGCGCGGCGTTCAATACGGCTTCCCAAAGCGCCTGATGAAAATGAACCGTCGCATATCCGTGCGGATAACCTTCCAGCGACATGATGCTCCAAAAGATCAACCGCCGGATCAACGTTGCCAGAATCGTTACAGCTGCGACCACCGGCACCGAGTCGGAAAAAAATCGTTGTGAAAGCGCGCTGATAAATAACGCGACGAACGTCGTCGCGATCGTCCAGGCCCCGCCGGTCGGCGCGCCGCTTAATGCGCCGCCGAGGAAATCTTCAATCGCTCCGGCGATCAGGCCAAAAAGAATTGCGCGCCGCATTCCGGCGCGCAGCGCGTACCAAACAACCGTCACCAAGACCAAACTTGGTTCGGCGCCACGGAACATCGCGTAGTGCATGAATTCGACTTGCACCAGCAGCGCGATCGCTAGAGCGGCGGCGGCTTGCCACCACCTCGGAAAGTCTAAAAGGCGCATCCGCGCTGCGCGCTGCGCGCCCCCCGGCGGCAAAGCCGCCAGGGCCCCCGGCCTTCGGCCCATCCGCAAATTGCCGCGAGTGAATGCGAGTACTTAAGGAGAGAGATGATTACTTGGTGAGAACGACAACGCGGTCGAGAGCCGAGAAATCGACCGCCGGTTTGAGGATCGCGGTCTGATACAAGGCTGAATCGTGTTCGATCTTCACGATCGTTCCCAGCACTGCACCCGAATGGAACGACCGGGCTTCGGCGGTCACGACTTGGTCGCCGGCGCGCAGCGGCGCGTCCTGCGAAATGTACTCGAGGCGCACCGAATCACCGTTGCCTTTTGCAATTCCCCAATGACGACCGCGCGCGACGATGGCCGGAACAGCGCTGGTAAAATCGGTGATGAGCGACACTTGGCTGCTAAACGGTTCGGCAGCAATCACGCGCCCGACGACCCCGGCCCCGGCCAGCACGCCGTCATCCCGGGCAATGCCGTTGCTGGTTCCTTTGTCGATGGTCACGTTGTCGACGCCGCCTTCGGGCGGGAACCCAATCACGCGAGCTTGGACCGAATGTGGATAGGCCTGCACCTGGGGCGCAATCGCGATCTCGGATCGGTAGGTAGCAAGCTGTTCTTGGAGCTGGGCGTTCTGAGCGCGCAAGGCTTGGTTCTGCGTACGGAGCGTCACGTTTTCACGCTGGAGCGCAGGCAGACTCACCACCGTCCGGCTGCTCGAGCGGAGCGTCTGTACCGCGGCCGATGCGCCTTCTTCGAACCCAAAGCCCAAACTTTGAGCAACCCCGGCCAAAGGACCGGCGGTACCGTTGCGAGCCGCGGTGACTTGAAAGAGCGCGACCAGCGCCGCGGCGATGATGACACCCAACACCGCGAACAGCCGGCGTTCCTCGCGATAGATAAAGATAGCTAAAACTCCGTCGCCACCACAACGTGACCCCTACTCTTTCTTTATCGGCACTTCGAAACCCAACCGGCGGAGCGTTCGGACGAATCGTCCTAGCGGGAAGCCCATCACGGTATAAAAATCACCGTCGATCCGCTCCACCAAAGTCGCACCGTATCCCTGAATCCCATAAGCTCCCGCCTTATCGAGCGGCTCACCGGTGGCGACATACGCGTCGATCTCATCTATACCGAGTTCGAAAAACGTGACCTTCGTGCTTTCGGCATGCACCGTCATCGCGATCGCCGGATGCGCGATCGCAAATGCCGTGTGCACGATGTGCATCCGTCCGGAGAGAGCGCGCAACATTCTCTTCGCGTCCGCGTCATTTTTGGGTTTATTGTAGACCATACCGTCCACGTCCACGACGGTGTCTGCTGCAACGACGAGCTCTTGCGGAAAACGCGAAGCGACATCCGCGCATTTTTTTTGGGCATGTTCGAGCGCGAGCTCGCGCGCACTTAAATGCGCACGGTCGGGTTCGTGGTACGTGCTCGGCACCACTTCGACTTCCATGTGCAACGAACGTAACAGTTGCAAGCGCCGCGGCGACGCGCTTGCGAGGATAAGTTTAACGATAGATCTTTCCGCCGGCTTCGATATAACCCCACATATGCCGGCCCCGCGGATCGCGATGCGTCCAATGAATCACGCCGTCATTACATTCGTATTGCCCCTGCAAGCTGACGCGTTCGCCTCGGGTCAATGGAATCGGCCCGGTAATGCTCGTGTTGTTTTCGATCCGGACGTTCATGCCGCCGGTTTGCAACAAGAAAGCTTCGTGCGTGCCGCTTCGCGTAACAGTGGTGCCAAGAAGACGCGCGACTGTTCCACTTGCGGTGACTTCGACCGAAGGAGCGCCACGCGCGCACATATCCATCGCTTGGTCGATACGCGCCGGCGCCGGCGCGCACGCAGCGAACATCAAGAAAAGCAGCGCGCGCGCGTTACGCATCCTTGGCGCTTGCATAAAGCTCATGATCGACGATGTACTTCCAGACAGGCTCGGGAACCAGATAGCGTGCCGAGCGTCCTTGTGCGAGCATCGTGCGCACGAGTGTTGCGCTTTCGGGCAACTCGGGAAGGTTTAGCGTCTTGATCCGGGTTCGTAATGCCGGCGGGACCGCGGACAGGACACGCGAGAGCATGTCGGCTCCGATCCCGGCGCGCGGTGCGATAACCAATGCTTGCAGCGATTCTAAAACCTCTTCGAATCGCACCCAGGAGCTGCTGGTCAGCGAATCAGCGCCTGCAATGAAGATCAGATCGTCGTCGGGATACTGCGCATGCAAGCGCGGGAGCAAATCGGCAGTATAACCCGTCGCACCTTCTTCGAGGTCGCTGCGATCCAGAAGAAAGTTTGGATTGGATTCAATCGCCAATTGCAGCATCTCGCAACGTTGCTCCGGCGTGGCTGACGGTTTGTTGCGATAGTGCACATTGTTGGTGGGAACGAAGAGCACGCGGTCGAGCGCTTCGAGTTTCCGCGCCGATTCCGCGATAAAGAGATGCAGGTTATGCACCGGATCGAACGTCCCGCCAAAAATGCCCAGTTTCATTAACAGGCGCTCCGCGCCGCGCGGCGGAGCCTGTGCTGAGCGCAGCGAAGTGCCGCCCCCCACGGGCAAAGCCCGCGGGGTCCCCCTCCGCCTGCACGATCAAATGCTCTACGAATAAGTAAACTCGTATGGGCCGATGCGGACGGTGTCTCCTTCGGCGGCGCCAAGCTCCCGCAGACGCTTGTCGACGCCCATCTTGGCCAGGACCCGCTCGAAGCGCGCCAGGCCTTCGTCGGAGTCGAAGTTCGTCATCGCAGCCAGCCGCTCGACCCGCTCGCCGGCCACGACGAAAGCTTCGCCTTCCTTTTTAATAGTGAACGTTTCGAGGGGTTTGAGGTGGATCAGTGGACTGCCGGTCCCGAGGTCGGGTTCGGGCGCCGAACCGATGGCGCGCCATGCGGCGTAGACGAGATCTTGCACGCCTTCGCCGGTAGCGGCACTGATGCCGGAAACTTCAGGATACCGCTCGCGCAGTTCGCTCAACCGATCCCGCGCTTGCGGAAGATCCAATTTTGAAACGGCGAGCATTACCGGTTTGTCGAGAAGGCGACGGTTCCAGGCACCCAGTTCATTTTCGATCGTCGCTTTGTCCGCAAGAATCTCGTCCGTTGTTTTTGCGCCATCGAGCAGATGGATCAGCACGCGCGTGCGTTCGACGTGACGTAAAAACTGATCGCCGAGCCCCGCGCCCGAATGCGCGCCTTCGATCAAGCCGGGGACGTCAACCATCACGAAGGATTCGTCATCGGAGATGCGCACGACGCCGAGCTGCGGCTCGAGCGTGGTAAACGGATAATCGGCGATCTTCGGGCGCGCCGCGGAAACGACTGAAAGCAACGTGGACTTTCCGGCGTTGGGAACGCCGATAATTCCGCAATCCGCGAGCAACCGCAGTTCCAAGCGCACCACAAAACGCTCTCCGGGCTCGCCGTTCTCTGCAAATCGCGGAGCCTGCCGCGTGCTCGTGGCAAAGTGCTGATTGCCTAAACCGCCGCGTCCGCCGCGTGCGATTTCGAGGCGCTCACCGGGCCCACGCAAATCCGAAAGAAAAGTTTCCGCTTCGCCTTCGCGCCCGCGATACACGATCGTGCCGACCGGCACCTTAACGACGAGATCCTCGCCGCTGCGCCCCGATTTGTTAGACGGACCGCCCGGTTTTCCGGAATCCGCTTGAAATTGCCGCTTGAAACGGAATTCGACGAGTGTCGAGAGTTCGGGCGACGCTTCGAGATAAACGCTGCCACCATGTCCGCCATCGCCGCCGGCGGGACCGCCCTTCGGAATATATTTTTCGCGGCGCCACGCCACCATGCCGTCGCCGCCGTCGCCGGCCGCAACGTTGATCGTGGCTTCGTCAATAAACTGCATTCAGCTCACAGCGCTCAAAACAAAAAAGGCCCGCAGGGCCCTTTCTTGCGCGTGGTGCGTTTCGCCGTTTTAGGCGACAGCGCGCACGTGCACGTGCTTTCGATTGCGGCGCGTGCCATACTCAACAACACCGTCAACCAGCGCAAAGAGCGTGTGATCCTTGCCGAGTCCGACATTCTCGCCGGCGCAGATGCGCGTGCCGCGTTGACGCACCAAGATGTTGCCTGCCAGCACATGCTGGCCGCCATACCGTTTCACACCCAGGCGCTGCGCGTTGGAGTCGCGCCCGTTACGGGTCGAGCCGGCCCCTTTCTTAGAGGCGAAGAGCTGCAGATCAAAGCGGAACATGGCCGCAGCATAGTAGCATGGCGGCCCTTTTTCAGTCAAACGCCCTATCGCGGGACGGTCTGCCCCGCAAGCTGAGCGGCCGTGATTGCCGCTGCGAAGGCGGCGTAACTCCAGGCGCCGTGGACCCGAACTCGGGTCAATTCGAATCGGTTGGCCGGCGGAATCACGTAGCGCGGATCCGTTGTGACGGCCAGTTGGATGCCGGCCTGGCGCACCAGCTGCAGCGTCGCGGTGTTGAACCGTCCGCTCGGATACGCATAGCTCAGCACCGCCGCGTGCAGCCGGCGGCGCAATGCGCGCACCGATCCGAAGATCTGCGCCTGCTGTTGCCGCGCAGTCATCAGCGAAAGATCATCGTGCGCTATTCCGTGTGCGCCGAGATCCATGCCCAAGGCAGTCATACGGCGCAGATCTGCCCACGTCAAGTGCTCCGGCGTACCCAGCGTTCCGGTGACTATATAAAAGGTAGCGCGAGCGCCGTATCTGCGCAGTAACGGGAGCGCATACCGCATTTGATCCGCGTAACCGTCGTCAAATGTCAGCACCACGGCGTCTTCGATTGGCAGGTTCCGGTGCAGCCGCGCGAAGAGCTCGGCCATACTGATGGCCTTTAAGTGACGACTGCGAAGCGTTTGCAGCTGCATTGCTAAAGCTGCCGGCGTGACCGTCAGATCGCGGCCGACCGGATCGCTTGGAATCTGTGTGTCAACGCGATGGTACATCAGGATCGGCGGCACGCTGAGCGCTTGCGGAACCGCCGGCGGAGCTCCGGCGGTTACAGCAACCGTGAGAACGGCAAGCAAAAGCAGGTGGCGCATCGCTGTGGTGGTTACACCTGCGACGCTAGAGGTTCCCGGAGAGACCCGCTGTAACTCAGGTCCGTTTTGAACGCAGAAGCGCGCAAACGCGTGGTTGTGACCGGTCTCGGCGCGGTCACGCCTCAGGGAAACACGCGCGAAGAGTTTTGGCGACGCATGATCGCGGGCGAGAGCGGCGTTGGGCCGATCACGGCATTCGACTCCAGCGCGTTCGACACGCACTTTGCTGCCGAGGTCAAAGACTTCGATGCCGATGCGCTTTTGGGAAGGCGCGAGGCGCGGCGCATGGACCGGTTTTCGCAATACGCGCTGGTGGCCGCGGGTGAAGCCATCGAAGACGCACAGCTCCCGCAAGACAAAGCATTTAAAGAGCGCGTCGGATCGATCTTAGGAACCGGGATTGGCGGCATCCTCACGTTTTGGCACAACTCCGAAATCGCCAACAAGAATGGGACGTGGGCACGCGTCACGCCGTTTTTTATTCCGATGCTGATGGCCAATGCGTCGCCGGCGCACATCTCGATGCAGTTCGGATTTCAAGGGCCGTTCTTTTCGGCGGCGAGCGCATGCGCCAGCGCCAACGATGCGATCGCAACGGCATTCAATTACATCGCGCATGGCGAGTCTGTCGCGATGGTTACCGGCGGGACTGAAGCGACGATTTCGCCGCTCGCGCTTGGCGGGTTCTGTTCGATGAAGGCGCTCTCGACGCGCAACGACGACCCGACCCGCGCCAGCCGTCCGTTCGACAAAGAACGCGATGGCTTCGTGCTGGCAGAGGGGGCGGGCATTTTGGTGCTCGAGGAGTACGAGCACGCTAAAGCGCGCGGCGCGAAGATCTATTGCGAGATGTTGGGGTACGGTCAATCCGCCGATGCATACAACTTGGTGGCGCCGGATCCCGAAAGTTTCGGCGTCGAGTTAGCGCTGCGGCGAGCGCTCGAGAGGTCCGGCATTACGGCCAACGATGTGGACTACATCAATGCGCACGGCACGTCAACGCCGGCCGGCGACGTCGCGGAGTCGCAAGCCATCGAGCGCGTCTTTGGCGCGGATACGCGCGTTGCGGTCAGCTCGACCAAGTCCATGCACGGTCATGCGCTGGGCGCCGCCGGCGGGATCGAGGGTGTGGCCACGGCACTGACGGTGGAACGCGACCTTATCCCGCCGACAATCAACTACGATGTCCCGGATCCCGAGTGCACGCTGGATTACGTTCCGAATGTGGCCCGCAAAGCTCCGGTGAGAGTTGCGCTCAGCAATTCTTTTGGATTCGGCGGACATAATAGCGTCCTGGTCTTCGCTAAACCGCGATAACGATGGCGGGTGAGCAACGACGGCGGCGCCTGCGGGCGTTGCTGCGCAAAGCCCATGTCGCCCCCCGTGACGTGAGTCTCTTCGATCAGGCGTTCGTCCACGAAAGCGCCGCGCGCGAGCGGTACAAAGCCTCCAACGAACGGCTGGAATTCTTGGGCGATGCCGTCGTCGGCGTTGCCGCGGCAGATTGGCTTTTCGAGCGCCATCCCGAGGCGGGCGAAGGCTGGCTGACGTCGCGAAAGTCGGCGATCGTACGTGACAGCGCGTTGGCGGTCACCGCGCTTCGCCTCGGTTTCGATGAGTTATTGGAACTGGGCGCAGGTTTGGAGCGCGGCGGCGGCGCCGAAAATAAGACCATCCTCGCCGATGCATTCGAAGCCTTCGTTGGTGCGCTCTATCGAGTCTATGGCGAGTCCAAAGCGCGCCGCTTTTTTCTTGAGCAGCACGCCGCCTTTGTAGATCTTTCCGACGAGGTTGTCCTCGATCCCAAATCACATCTGCAAAAGCTCACACAGCGCGACTTTCACGTGCTACCGCGGTACCTCGATCGCTCCGTCGGAACGGCACGCGAGCCTCAATTTGTTTCCGATGTGATGCTCGATGACAGGGTGCTGGGGTCCGGCGCCGGAAGGTCGAAAAAATCGGCGCAGCTCCAGGCCGCGGGCGTCGCGCTAAAACGGCTTTTGGCAAAACAAAAAAGGGCGAAAAAATAAAACTCAAGAGCATCAAAACTTTCGGTTTCAAAACCTTCGCCGAACCCACAACGCTCGAATTCGGCAGCGGCATCACCGCCATCGTCGGTCCCAACGGCTCCGGAAAGTCCAACCTCGTCGACGCTTTTCGTTGGGGGCTCGGCGAGCAGAGCAGCAAGAGCCTGCGTTCCGGCAAAATGGAAGACGTGATTTTTGCCGGCAACGAAAAGCGCAAACCGCTCGGGCTGGCCGAAGTAACCGTCACCTTCGACAACAGCGACCACACGTTGCCGATCGACTTTGCCGAAGTCGAAATCGCACGGCGCGCTTATCGGGCCGGCGAGATCGAATACTACATCAACCGCAATCAGGTCCGCTTGCGCGACGTCATGGATCTGCTAATGGGCACAGGCCTGGGTCCGGGAAGTTATTCGATTGTTTCGCAAGGACAGATCGACGCGATTCTGACCAGCAAGCCCACCGATCGGCGCGCGCTCTTCGAAGAGACCGCGGGCATCGCCAAGTTCTTGGCGCGCAAGAACGAGTCGCTCCGCCGTCTGGAACAAACCGAACAGAATGCGATCCGCATCAACGATTTGATCGTCGAGCTGGAACGCCGCATTCCCGAACTCGATACGCAAGTGCGCCGGGCCAAGCGATATCGTAAGCTGAACTCGCGCGTGCGCGACCTGGAGATTCTCGCGTATATCCGCGCCAGCGTGTCGCGGCGCGCCGAGCGCGAGAGCCTCAAGATCGAGCTCGAGCGCAACGAAGAGCTTCGCAGTGCCGTGGCTGCCAAGGCCGCTACTCTGGGTGCGCACCTTGCCGAAGCTCGCACAACGGTGTACCGTCACGAGCTCGAGCTCGAGGAGCTGCGCACAAAAACCCAAACCGTACGTGCGGATTTGGCGCAAGCCGAAACGGAATACGCCGCGAGCGTCGCGCGCCTCCAAGCACTTGAAGCGCAGAACACGCAAACATCGCAAGATGCGGAGCGCGTGCGCCACGAGCGCCAAACGCTCGATGCCACGATTGCCGATCTGAATGCACGCCTGGCGCCGTTGCAAACGCAGCTTGAATCGGCGCGCGAATCCGAGCGCGACGCGCTGGCCGGGCTCGCCGGAGCGCGGAGTGAGCTGGATGAAATCTTTTCGCAGTTGCGCGATCTCGAAGCTGCAGCGTCGGCATCGGCGGCGCGCAAAGCCGAACGTCGCGTCCAAGCCGAAAACGCGCGCACGGAAGCCGAACGCCTCGAGAACGAACTGCGCAGCGCGCATGATGAAGCGGAGCGATTCGAGATTGCCGCCGGTGCAGCGACGCGCCGCTTCTCGGAATTGTCCGGTGCAGCCAGCTCGTTGGAAACAACGCTTTTGGACGCGCGCGGCCGTGCGCAAGACGCAGAACTCCTAGGCGAACAGGCGCAGAGCGATCTCGCGCAAGCGCAAAATGCGTACCGCGAATACTCGAGCGAATTTGCCGCCGCGCAGTCGCGTTTGCATACGATCGAAGAGCTGGAAAACGCGATGGAAGGGCATGTTCCGGGCACGCGAGCTATCGTCGAAGCGTGGCAGCGCGGAGAACTCCGTGGCGTCGAAGGCATCGTCAGCAATGTGATCGAGATCGACGAACAATATGCGCGCGCAATGGACGTGGCATTCGGCGCACGCCTCTCGAATATTATCACGAAAACGTCGGAAGATGCCGAACGCGCGATCGATTTTCTCAACGTCAAAGAGGCAGGGCGCGCAACATTTTTGCCGCTCGACACGCTGCGCAATCGAACGGGTCACGAATTGACCCCGCAATTGCGCGCAATGGATGGTGTGATCGGCTACGCGCACACGCTGGTGCGCACGGCGGCTAAGTATGAAAGCATCATCCGCTTCTTGGTCGGCGGCGTGCTCGTCGTGGACACGCTAAAAACGGGAATCGACTTGGTGCGTAATCGCGGC
The DNA here is from genome assembly GCA_035934355.1 of Candidatus Rubrimentiphilum sp. Lineage (GTDB taxonomy): Bacteria > Vulcanimicrobiota > Vulcanimicrobiia > Vulcanimicrobiales > Vulcanimicrobiaceae > Rubrimentiphilum. The sequence goes on from DASYYA010000080.1 coordinate 11,348, forward strand.
ATCCGTGAGACGATCGTGACGCTTGCGGGCGAGCAAATTACCGGCGGCGGAGCGATTACCGGCGGACGATACCAGCGCGAACGGTCGATTCTTTCACGCCGCGCGCAAGCGCAGAGTCTACGAGAACAGCTGGCCGGGATGGAAACGCGTTTGCGAGAGTTTCAGGCGCAGCTCGAACGTGCTGCCGGCCAA
>DASYYA010000176.1:0-7112 GCA_035934355.1 Candidatus Rubrimentiphilum sp.
GCATTTGACCGATCCGCTTGTTGGCGCAGCGGCGTGGAGTGACGCGAGCCGCAACGATATTGTGGTCCTTTCGCCAGTAAGCGCCGACTCCGTGTCTAAGGCAGGCTACAGCTCCACCGAGCAAAAAGCAGCCTCGTTAAATGCTACGTAACTTCAGCATTGAGCTCACCCTCACGGCAATTTGCTTATATATGTACGTTAAACTGGGACAGCCTCAGCCGATCTTAAAAACCGCCTGTTGGCTGGGATTCATTTCCGTCCCGGTTGCGGCACTCGGATGGCTATTAAGTCGAAATGAATCGATGTCCGCAATTGGATTGATGCCGGCGGGCGTTAGCGTGCTTCTAATGATTGTCGCCACCTTTAAAGGTGAACGCGTCCTGTAGGGCGAGCAGGGTAACGTTGTTATACTCGAGTCATTTGCAAAACGGTGCCGGGCTTGGTAGTGACACCTGCATTTTGTCCGCGAACTCCTTAACGTCGCTATTGGGCAACGGCGAAGCTCTTGGAGTGAATCCCGGCGCGGTTAGTGCTAGTGGCGAACAATGCATTTCGGAAACGACGTTATAAACAGCGCCCTCGATCGCGTCCCACGCTTGCGTATCATCGGCCGGGATAACAGGGGTCACGGTACTATTCGTTACGGCTGTCGCCAGTAGGGTTGTGGCTAGCGTTGAAAACGAAGCTCCTTGCGTATCTCTTTCGGAAACCACGCTTGAGGTAAAATTCGCCGGCGGCGTCGCAGACGGCGGCGCAGCGAAAGTAGTAGTTGTGGTCGTTTTGTTCGTGCTCGTCGGCAGAACGGATAAGACAATTCCAACTACCGATAATAATCCGGTTACCATTGAGATATAGCGCGACGTGTTTGCCTGGTGCTTCCAAGCTCGTCCGGTTTGTGCATGTGACGACCAAATGTATGCATACACCGGCTCGGGAGCATTTTGTACGAGGTTACATTCGGCGTAAAGAACATTTACGCCAGCCTCTTGTTTTGAGTTCGTTTGTGAAAACGCATCCTCGACGCCCGATGCAATTCCCACTGCCGCAATAACCAAGGCGCCTTCGCTCACTTTACGGCTCCCGAACTTCCTGTCTGACTTGCATTGATTGACGAAATCGGCCGTCGTCCACGTCGGCTCCGCGATTAACCGCCCATCCACGCTGTAGCCGTCCAGCTGGTCCGTAAGGCTCCCTACAAGTCTTGCATTAGTCGCGGCATCGCCTGAGAGACCTATTACAAAGATGACGGGTTGACGCGTGCTACAGGCGGATGCTATGCGGCTGGCATCGCCCACAATGCAATATGGGATTATATCCGGGTCCTTATTCGGCTTCGGCGTCGGCGTCGGCGTAAATAATAGGACGGGCAGCGGCAAAGCTGCCGTTAGCTTTGTAGTTTTTGCCGATGCGATGCTCGACGAATTCGTTGAGGTCGCGATAATACTCGCGACGAGCAAAAGTGATATGAAAATGCGCGAACACATGTACACCCTCCCGTAACGTCCCATAAGGGACGCCGCCCAGAGCAACCTAGGGCAAGCTCATTCTAGTACTATCGTACCAAAAAAGCCAGCCTCAAGCCGCTCGTTCCTCGGGATGACTAAAATCGGGCTTCGACAAGCTCAGCCGTGGTTCGACAGGCTCACCATGACGCGATGCGGCGTTTTAGCGCGGGGGCGCAATATCGACGGTGTTCGATCGGCCCTTCCAGTGGTACGTGCAATTATAACTTTCGCCGCGCGGATTACTGAGCGAGATGTCCCACTTGTCGCCTGAGAATTCGTGGCCTTCGTTTTCAAGAAGGAACCAGCAGCACGCACTGCCTGGGTACGAGCACGGTTTACTCTCCCACGCGCTTGAAGAGTGATACAGCGTTAGCCCGCCGGTAACGTGGATATAACATGCTGCCAGCGCGACCACGGGAGCAACAGCGAGTGCAACGGCCGCAACAATTGAAAGCGACAGCCTTCCCATAGGTCCTCCTTAAATTAGCAAATCGACGGATTCGTCGTCGCGCTTGTTGCCAAGCTGCCTAGCGTGAATCAACGAGAGCTGGGGGCGTTTCGATGGTGTCGACGCGGGACTCGAAACCTCACCGCGCTGCGAGTTCGATCCTTGCACGCTCCAGCAACCGAAGCTTGGCTTTGGTTTTGGAGTGTGATATCGTGAGGTGAGGTTTCGAGTCCCACATCACATCATCCGATGAGGCGTTCTGAAAAGGGCGCCTCATCTTTTGCAAGCGCCGGCGTTCACGATTCGCGATCTTCCAACGTGTAGATCCACCAGTGCGGCGAAGTGCCCCGGGCTTCGCGATCGAAATAGACCGTGGCAATGCGACCGTCGGTCGTGCGGAACTCAAACCAGTGGCGCTTCAGGTAGACGTCGCCGCGATCTTCTTTGGTTGACCGGCGCGATTGAAGCACATCGGCCACTTTGAGTTTCTCACCTCGCCAATCGAATGCGTCCGGCAATCCCGGGACGTTGTTTTCGATCGGCGCGGTGCCGAGCGGCTTAAGCGGCTCGGAAAGAAAACGCCGGCTCACGTCATTCGGTTATCGTAAGTTCCGCGGTGTCTTGGCCGCCCGAGACACCTCTGCGGTCGACGACGCGGAAGATGATCGAGCATCTTCCGGGAGTTTTTCCGGTAAGGACGAGGGTGAGCTCGACTTCTTCGGACGTGCGGCGCGGTATCGTGTGGTTGATACGGATGAACTCCTTCGGTTTGTCCTTGAACCACTCTTTACTACACTGGTCGGCCGTTACGATCTTCGACCAATAAGCGTCGCCCGTAGCGCGAATCTCTTCGGTTTCGCCGACCTTAATATGCAGATTCTTCGGAACAATCTTTACACCGTACTGGATTGCGGCTGCCGGGACGACTGCGAGGGCTCCGGAAATGGCGAGTGCGGCGAGCGAAATGCCAATAGTAAGAGGTTTCATAGGGTGGTTGGTTCCTCGCCCCTCGTCGCAAGCTCCTCGGGGCCGCTCGTTCCTCGCGGTCCTTCGATACCTCAGGATGACACGCTGGCTAGACGATAATGGAGGTACGTCGGCGGCTGTGACCAACGGGTCGGCGAGCTTTTTGCTACAACGGAGATTTCATGAAACACCCGATTCTTTTGTGTGCATTGGCACTGGCGTTCGCAGTTCCGAACGGGGCAATCGCAAAAACCAAACCGGTTCCCGGCGGAGCCAATCAGATCGCGGGCGTGCGGGCCACCTTTCCGGCAGCCGTATTCAACGGTTTTGTGCGGATCAAGCCGAAATATTTCGGTCCCGCGCGCGCCGAAGACAACATTATCGAAAAACCAGCGGACCCGAATACGAAGGTAATTGTCTTTAGCGGCGTCATCAGCGATGGCAGCACCAAACCCTACCTCGACGATCCGCTCATTGTTTTAAGCGACCCGGACGGCGTCACGATTACCGCGCGCAGCGTTCAGCCCAACGGAATCATTCTGCAGCAGGCGGCCGGCGCGAAACTGACGGCAGTCTTCTGGGTGCCGAAAGATTTCGTGACGGACCATCTGACATTCACGTGCCAAAGCACGAAATGTAAAGCCATTCGCATCAAGTTTAAACACTGAAAACCACGCTTCGGGCGCTCGCACTGGTTGCGGGCGCCTTCCTTTTTAGTACGGTCGGCGCGCGCGCGGCGTGCACGCAGTTTGCGCGCGTCAAAACGTGGACCGGATCGATTCAGATCACCTACGATCGTACCGCGCAAACGCCGTACTATCGCGAACGCTCCTCCGGCGGTTCCAGCACGACCACGCATTACACGCCGTCGGAGATCGGCATCATCGCGTTCAATGGTTACGATGAAACGTGGCGCGGCAAGCCGACCGGCATGGGACATCTTATGGACGAGATGTTGAACGCGGACGGTTCGCCGCTCTCGCGACCGGTGACGCTCGAAGGCAGCGGTGCGGTTTTACTCGATCCGCCGCTCGGGCGATTCGGTCCGGAACAATTTTGGATCAGCTCGACCAAATGCCAGTACGGATTTTATACCTCGGCGGCGATTAACGCGATCCATTCGCGCGATGGCCCGGAGATTGACGGCACCGATGTGCACGTCGAAGCGATTCCGCTACCGCGCTCGGGACCGCTGAGCGGTTCGCGGCATTTTCATTTGCCCAATCCGACGAATTATCACGGTGGCGATCAGTTTCACATTCCGTGTCTTTTGGTCGAGTGGTGCACGCGCGACGCGGGACCCGGTAACGCCACAGTCTCGTGGACGTTTACGCCCGGACCGGGTGCGGCGCCGCATCCGCAGCCCTCACCCAAAGTTGCGCCGCGTCCGAAATGCCCGAAAGCCGATGCATCGAACGGCACTTCGATCGATCGCGTGCGCGTGGATTTCAAGGCGGCATTAGCGGCGGATGGTCATCCTGTTCCGCTCGGCGATATCGCGGCGACGAGCGGCGGCGGATTATCGAAAGTCACCGTGCGGCTGGACGCGTTCGGACGAATCTTGCCGAGCGCACAATGCGTCAGCGAGGGAGTAGCCAACGGCAGCGTTCCGCCCGGCTCGCAAACGGGCGCGCTCAAGCTGTTGCTGGCATCTGTGCAGCAAGTCAACGGCCAGACGCGCGTGACGGTGCGCATCGACGATGTTGCCACGGGCGTCATCGAACGCAGTGCGCTTGCCAATGCGCCGGGGACCAGCGATGCGGCGATTCAACAAGCCGCCGCCGGCGCGTTGCAGAAGCTCGGGCCCTTATAAGAGGTGCGCGACGAAATTGTAGCGATGGGTGCGCGGGTTCATCTGTTCGTGCGTCCGGACAAGCGCGAGGCCTTTATTTCCTTGTGGCGCGATGTTCTTAAGTGTAACGTTGTTGAGCGCGATTTCGGAATGGAGTATCAAATTGCGCTTGTGGTATTTCCAGATGGAAGTTCGTTTAGCGTGGAATTCAGCGATCTTGCGCGGGACGATTATTGTGGCGCGTGGCTAGAATTCAAAACGCATGACGTGGCGGCGATCGAACAAAAGCTTCACGATGCCGGGATCCGATCTTTTCGACATCCGCCAAGCCCGCATTCGTATTTTAGCGCTCCCGGAGGTCAGGTTTTCCGGATAATAGATGTAAATTATACGGGACCGTGACGTTGTAATACGGGGCTTCGACAAGCTCACCATGACACGCGGTTAGCTTTCTTCGTACGCTTTTCGTAGTGGTTCGAGTTCGAGTTTTTGCATTTGCATCATCGCTTGCATCGCTCGCTCCGCGCGTTCCTCATCCGGACCGCTGACATAATCCATTAAACCGGCCGGAACGATGTTCCAATTAAAGCCGTATTTGTCGGTCAGCCAGCCGCACTGGCCTTTCTCGCCGCCTTCGGAGAGCTTTTCCCATAAGCGATCGACTTCGGCTTGCGTTTCGCAATTCACAAAGAGTGCAATGGAGCCGGGCGCGAGCCCGCCGGCACTGTCGGTTTTGCCGCCGTTGAGCGCCATAAAATCTTGTCCGTCGAGGACAAACTCGACGACCAACGCCGTTCCTTTGGGCATCGGCCCGGAATCGCCATAATGGCTGACGTTTTCGATCTTCGAATTTTTGAAGATCGAAACGTAGAACTTGGCGGCCTCTTCGGCCTTGTCGTCAAACCACAAGAATGGAGTTATGTTTGGCATGGGGTCAATATACCGCATGCGCCCTTCGATTCCTCAGGATAACAAGCAAGCGTAGCAGCACGTTCGGCCGGGATGACGAAGACGGTTCGTTGATGAACTGAGTAGCGCTACTATCAAAGGAGGAGCGGGTGAAACGAGCTCTGCTAGCTCTCGCGCTATGCGCGAGCGCAGTCGTTGCGCCGATGCATTGTTTGGCGCAAGGCAATCCGGTTGAAACGCGGCTGCCTAACGGCTTACAGCTGATCGTTGTTCCGGATAAATTGGCGCCGGTTGTTACAACCGTGCTGACGTATCACGTCGGTTCGAACGACGACACCAAACCCGGGATCGCGCACGCGACCGAACACATGATGTTTCGCAGCATGAGCGGATTGAGCGCCGCACAGCTGGGCGATCTGGCCGCCCGCATGGGCGGCGATTACAACGCAGAAACGACCAATGAGTTCACGCAATTTTATTTTGTCGCGCCGCGGCAGTATTTACCATTGATCTTGCATATCGAGGCACTGCGCATGAACGGCGCATACATCGCGCCCGCGGAGTGGGCCAACGAACGTGGCGCGATCGAACAAGAAGTTCGCGGACGCGAGAGCAATCCGTACTTTGCGGTCGGCAACGAGCTGCGACAAGCGATGCTCGGTGGCACGCCGTATGCGACGGACGCGCTTGGCACGGTCGAGAGTTTTCAACGCATGACCGCCGACGATATCCGCGCCTTTTACCGCACGTGGTATCACCCGAACAATGCGACGTTGGTTATTACGGGCGATGTGAATGCGGCCGATGTTGCGCGTCAGGTGAATGCCATGTTCGGCGCGATTCCAGCGGCGCAGTTGCCGGCGCACCCTGCGATTGCGCTGCCCCCGTTGCGACCGGTGACGCTAGAGCGAACGATGAACGTGCCCGCACCGTCCGTCGCGCTCGCGTTTCGGTATCCATCGGTGACGTCACCCGACTTTGCCGCGAGCCTCGTGTTGTACATCGCACTGGAGAATCCGCGAGGCCCACTGACCCAGCTGAATCTCTCCGGAAAGGTTTCGGGTGCGCGGTTTTCGCTCACGCAATACCTGCACGCCGGTTTTGCCGATCTCTCGGCGAGCGTATCGCCAACGGGCAACGGCACACAAACCGAAGCCGCGCTGGACACGTACCTGCAATCGATCTTACGCGACGGCGTTTCCCCTGAATTTATTGCGATTGCAAAGCAACGACTACTGACCGGGCGCGTTTCGCAACTGGCTGCCATATCGGGGCTCGCGCAATTGTGGGCCTCAGCCGTGAATCAGGGCAGGACTCCGCAAGACGTGTACGATGCGATTGCGCAGGTGACGCCCGCCGACGTCGATCGCGTCCTCCGAACGTATATCCGCCCCGCTGCCGACGTCGCGGTCATTATTCAGGCGGCGGCGGCGCAAAAGAACGTCGCGACGCAAGCGCCGCCACTGACCGGCGAACGGTTCTTTTCCGAAAC
>DASYYA010000101.1:0-3427 GCA_035934355.1 Candidatus Rubrimentiphilum sp.
CACTTTCCCGATCCACGTTGATGCCGATCTCGGCGTGGCGCGAGATAACGGCGCGAGCTTTGGCGCCCAAAACTTGCGACGCGCGCGCCTCCACCGCTGCAATCGAGAGCTGCCCCAACGCGAAACGCACTAAGACATTCCAACCGAAAAGCGACGCAAGCCGCCACGGATATTTACGCGCTTGTCCGACGCGTTCGATTACGGCTTCTAATGCCGGCCAAACACGCGGTTTCATTGTCGTGAATCCGGTTCCGCAGTAAGTACCTTCGCGGAGCCTCACCCAGGTGTGCGGCGCGTCAGGATACTTCGCCATGTGCGTTTGCTTCTCGATGCAGCCGTAAGTGAGGTCCGCATTGGAAGCTGCTGCGCGGGTGACGTAGTCCTCAATTGCGATCGGGTTTAAAACCGGCAAATCCGAAGCGCTAATCAAATAGGTGGAGTTGATCTCTAAACCGTCCAGGCCGCTGCGCAAACTATCACTGATGCGCATTCCATCGGGCCGGAAGCGATCGGCGAGCGCAAGCGCAGGATTGTTGAAACTCGCAGGCGGCGCGACGACGATGATTTGCCCGATCGACGGAGCTGCGCGCAATGCGCGTAGCGTGCGCTCCACGAGCGTCACGCCGGCAATTGCGACAAATGCTTTGTTCGGTGCCCCGGGAGTGTGCGCCGCGACCGCATCGGCGGGTCCGCCCGCGAGTACTATCGCGTCCAAGATTCGCCCGACCAAAATCTCGCCCGCATGACCCGGAACCCCGAAGGCGCAGCGATCTGTTCGGAGATCGTGTCGCAGGCGTTTGCGTCCCGCGTTAACGCAAAAACCGCAGAACCCGATCCCGTCAACATCGGTTTGCCGCCCGCATCGCGCAAAATATTCAAAGCTCGCGCGATTCCGGGTCGGGTTTGGTGAACGTCCAAGAAGTCGTTTTGCAGAAGTTCGACGACGCGGTCGAATTGCTCGCGCTGAAGCGCTTCGGCAAGTTGCAAGCTCACCGATGCATTACGCGGACGAATCGTGCGGTCGCGCTTGTCGAGCGCAGCATATGCCGCTGCAGTCGAAATGGAATCCGGTGGCTTGAGAATGACCGCATGCCAGTTGGGCGCGCGCCCAAGTGCCGTGATACGTTCGCCGGTTCCCTCCACCAGAGCTGCGGTCTCGACCAAGAAGAACGGCACATCCGATCCCAATTTCTTCGCTGTCGCCAAATAATCGATTGCGGGAACGTCACCCAACGCTCCGCGTTGCGCGGCGAGCAGAAGCGCTGCGGCATCGCTCGAGCCGCCGCCGAGCCCGGCGCCGGTCGGAATATGTTTTTTTAAATCGATCGCAGCGCCGGCCGGCATTCGCAGCTCGTGCCAGGCGCGCACTACCAAATTATTATCGGTAAGGTTCGGATCGTCACAGGTAAATGTCAACCGGCCATCCGGTCTAACGGAGATCTCATCACAGAGGTCCACTGGAACCATGACGCTGCGCAGGGCATGCAAACCGTTTGTTTGACGGTTCAGCACTTCAAGCGAAAGATTCAGTTTGGCGGGAGCCCGCAGCACTGTGGCGTTCACGAATTGCTCCAGAGGTTGCTCGCTTTCAGCAACTTTTCATCTTTACAGGGAAGATTCGAAGCCGATGAATCGATCTTCGGTGCATTCGTGGGCTCCCTCGCTTCCGGCGACGTCGTTGTCGGCGCCGCTGCGGACGGGAATAATCGCTGTTGTTATCATCTGCCTGCTCGTTGCTTTCGCCGCTTTGATCGACATGGCGTTGCAAGTGAATAACATGTCTGCGTCCTTGGTTACGGTAAACAGCGGACTGCGATCGCTTCATGCGCGGCTCGACCATACCAATTCAACGTTGCGTCAAGTGAGTCTGAAACTCACACTTACCAACGAGCTCTTGCACGCGACAAATCTCAAGGTTTTGACGACCAACGGCAAGCTCGACGTCATGAACGTCAAGTTGGACGTAATGAACGGCAAAATCGATCGGACGAATGGAGGCCTTGCCAAGATGCAGCAAAGCCTTACAAACTTAACCGCGATGCGCCAAACGCTCTCCGGCATGGCGAGCGACATCAAAGCCATGACGCGAAAAATCACGCACGCGAAACTCTTGTTCTAGGGTAAAGCGAGCTTCGGCGGGACAACCTCCAAGAAGGTCGTAGTCAACGCCCGATGCGGCCAAGCTACGACGCGCAGCACAACGAATATTGTGCTTACGTTTTGCCCGAAGCCCAAACGCCGTACGGCTTGCACCTGGGAAACTTTAAGTCCCTGGCGCAGTCGACGGCGAAGGGCGGCGTTCGCGGGCTTTGGGACGCCGATTCAGATCAGATCATCTTTGGCACGCATCAAATTGCTTACCGCTTGCGCGACCAAAAGCAAACATTTTTTCCGCATCAGATTACGCGCGAGTTTACGTTCCTTCCCTATGCGCAGATCTCGGAGTTCACGCTCGCGGATCGCTTGCACGTCACCGAAGCGTTCTACGTTCCGCATGGGCCAAAACACGACAACACCGTCAGCTTCGTGATTGACGTGACGCTTTCTAATCCCGGCGGTGCGCCCATTGAGGTCGCAGCGTTTCCTTGGGCGTTGCTGGTGGGCCAGCGATTCTATGGAGAGCCGGAGCATGAAGTGCGCGCGTTCATTGAGGGCAATTACATTTGTTCGCACAATCAGCAGACGGGTGCTGAGCGTTGGTGGGGAGGCTCGGCGGCGCCCCATGCGTCGGTTGTGGGTGTGCGCGAGCAAGTGATCCTGCATAGCATGCGAGTCGGATCGTTGCGTCCGGAAGAACATCTGGATGAAGTAACGCCGCAGTTGGCGGAGTGCGTAAGCCGGCGCATATTCGGAGCATTCGAGTATCGCACGACGGTGCAGCCCGGTGCGCGTGAGTCGCTCCGGCTCGCCGTAGTGTTTCATAAAGACGGCCGCGAACGCGCGTTGCCCGTCCTGGAACAACTCTTGTACGACCCCGAAGCCTTACACGAGACGCAACGGTATTTTGCCGTTAAGCTGCGCGATGCGCGTTTCATCTGTCCGTCGCCGGCGATTAGCCGCGGCGTCGTTTGGGCGCGTGCCAACATGCTCCGCGTCATCAAACACTATCCCAACGGGTGGGGCGCGACCAATTCGCCGCCTTCGGATATTCTGGTCTCGCGGGACACCTCGTGGTTCGTGCATGGATTCGATTATTTCTTGCCGGTCTTTAGCCGCGACGCACTTGAGGTTTTCAATAGGTTCGTCAACGAGAATGGCGAGATGATCGAATATGTGCGCGGCGTGAGCGGTTTTAAAACGTCATACGACCTGAACATCAACGACGACACCCCTTTGCATCTGATCGCCATGCTGCATCATTACAACGCGACGCTCGATGACCAATGGGTGCGGCACTGGTTTGCATTGATCTGCAAAATAGCGGATT
>DASYYA010000183.1:0-8742 GCA_035934355.1 Candidatus Rubrimentiphilum sp.
CCCCGATCCGCGTTTCAATTCGAAAGTGCTCGCGCGCTTCATTAATAAGATCATGCTGCGGGGCAAGAAGTCATTGGCGGAAGGCATTACGTATCGCGCGCTCGACATCGTCGGCAAGAAAACCGGGCGCGATCCGATGGATATTTTTTCGCAGGCACTGAGCAATGCGATGCCGCTGGTCGAGGTTCGTCCACGTCGCGTGGGCGGCGCCACCTATCAAGTTCCGATGGAAGTGCGTCCGGACCGCCGTCAAGCGGTTGCGATGCGGTGGCTCATCGGCTTTGCGCGCGCCCGCGCCGGGCATTCAATGGAAGAGAAGCTCGCCGAAGAGCTCATGGATGCTGCCAACAATTTGGGTGCGACGATCAAGAAGCGTGAAGACACGCATAAGATGGCCGAGGCCAACAAAGCCTTCGCACATTATCGCTGGTAATCGCCATGGCGCCGCAACGTGAATTTCCGCTCGAGCGGACTCGCAACATCGGTATTGCCGCGCACATCGACGCCGGGAAGACGACGTGTACCGAGCGCATTCTTTTTTACACCGGCCGGACCCACAAGATCGGCGAAGTGCATGACGGCGCGGCGACAATGGATTGGATGGTGCAAGAGCAAGAGCGCGGCATCACGATTACGTCGGCGGCAACGGCTTGCACATGGCGCGACACGCGCATCAATATTATCGATACGCCTGGCCACGTGGACTTCACCGTGGAGGTCGAGCGTTCGCTACGCGTGCTCGATGGACTAGTCGCGCTTTTCGATTCGGTCGCTGCGGTCCAACCACAATCCGAAACGGTGTGGCGCCAAGCCAACAAGTACCGCGTTCCGCGCATTATCTTCGTCAACAAGATGGATCGCATGGGCGCCGACTTCTTTAACGCCGTCGATAAAATCAAGGAACGCTTGGGCGCAAACGCGACGCCGATTCAGGTGCCGATTGGCGCTGAAGATAAGTTCCAGGGCGTGGTCGACCTCTTCACGATGAAGAAGATCGTTTATAGCGACGACCTCGGGTCGACGATGGAAGAACAAGAAGTGGAAGGCGAGCTGCGCGAGTTGGCATTACGGTGGCGCAAAAACCTTGTGGAAAACATCGCGAGCGAAGACGAGCATTTGCTCGAAATGTTCGTGGCGGGTGAAGAACTGCCGATCGATCGCATGAAGACCGCGCTGCGCAAAGCGACCATTGAAGGCAGCGTGCTCCCGATGCTCTGCGGCTCCGCGTTCAAAAACAAGGGCGTTCAACCGTTGCTCGATGCCATCGTTGAGTATCTGCCGTCGCCGCTGGAAGCCAAGCCGATTATCGGTAAAGATCCCAAAACGGGTGCGGAGATTCGGCGCAAGCCTGAGGACACCGAACCGTTCTGCGCGTTGGCGTTCAAAATCGCCACCGATCCGTATGGAAATCTCACGTACTTTCGCGTTTATAGCGGAACGCTTAATAAGGGCTCGTACGTCTATAACTCACGTTCGGAGCGCAAAGAACGTATCGGCCGGATCTTACGGATGCACGCCAACCACCGCGAAGACATCGACGCGATCGGCGCGGGCGACATCGCGGCAGCGGTCGGGTTGACCGATACGCGCACCGGCGACACGCTCTGCGACGAGAAGCATCCGATTACGCTCGAGTCGATCACGTTTCCCGAGCCGGTCATCTCGCAGGCCATCGAGCCGAAAACCAAAGGCGACCAGGACAAGCTCGGTATCGCGCTCACGCGCTTGGCGCAAGAAGATCCAACCTTCAAAATGCGTACCGACGAAGAGACGCAGCAAACGATCATTTCGGGCATGGGCGAGCTGCACTTAGAGATCATCCTCGATCGGCTTCGCCGCGAGTTTAAGGTCGATGCGAATGTCGGCAAGCCCCAAGTCGCGTACAAAGAAGCGATCACCAAAACGGTCGAAAAAGAAGGCAAATTCATCCGCCAGTCCGGCGGAAAAGGGCAGTTCGGCGATATTTGGTTGCGGGTCGAACCACAAGAGCCGGGCACCGGGTTCGTATTTGAATGGAAAATCGTCGGCGGCGCAGTTCCGAAGGAGTACGCCAAGGCCGTCCAGGAAGGCGTACTCGAGGCGTCACAAAGCGGCGTGCTCGCCGGATATCCGGTGATGGATTTTAAGGCAGTCGCTTTCGACGGCAAATACCACGAAGTGGACTCGTCGGAGATCGCGTTCAAGATCGCCGCTTCGAAAGGCTTTCAGGATGCCAATCGTGCGGGCGGTCCAATCCTACTCGAGCCGATCATGAAGGTCGAAGTGACCACGCCGAAAGACTACATGGGCGCGGTCACGGGCGACTTGAATCGCCGGCGCGGGATGATTCAGTCCACCGAGGAAGCTCCCGGCGGCGCGCAGGTGATTACGGCGCACGTGCCGCTTTCGGAGATGTTCGGCTACGCGACTGACATGCGGTCGGCAACGCAAGGCCGTGCGACCTATACCATGGAGTTTTCGCACTACGAGAAGGCGCCCAAGTCGATCGAAGAGGAGATCGTGGCGAAAGCCGCGGGCAAGAAACCTTCAGCAGCGTAGCAATAGTTATTGAATAGCACTCAAGTCAGGTAAGGAAGTTAATTTAAAAAATGGCGAAGGCAAAATTCGAACGTACCAAACCCCACGTCAACATCGGCACGACGGGGCATGTCGACCACGGTAAGACGACGCTTACCGCGGCTATTATCAATTGCCTCGCCACCGAAAACGCGAATATCGCAAAGCGCACGGTCGACGACATCGACAATGCGCCCGAAGAAAAAGAGCGCGGTATTACCATTGCGATCTCGCACCAAGAGTACGAGACCAAGAAGCGCCACTATGCCCACGTTGACTGCCCCGGTCACGCCGACTACATCAAGAACATGATTACCGGCGCGGCCCAGATGGACGGCGCAATTCTAGTTGTCTCCGCGAGCGACGGCCCGATGCCGCAAACGCGCGAGCACATTCTGCTGATGCGCCAAGTCGGCGTGCCGAATATCGTCGTGTTTTTGAACAAAGTTGATATGGTCGACGACGAGGAGCTGCTCGAACTCGTCGAGCTCGAGATTCGCGAGCTGTTGACGAAGTACGAGTTCCCCGGCGACACCACGCCGATCATCCGGGGATCGGCGCTCAAAGCGCTCAACTCGTCGGGCAAGCGCGGCGATCCGGATGCCGATCCGATCTTCAAATTGATGGATACGGTGGATGAGTATATTCCGGATCCGGTACGCGAAACCGACAAACCGTTCCTGATGCCGGTCGAAGACGTCTTTACGATCACCGGTCGTGGCACCGTGGGAACCGGACGTGTCGAGCGTGGCCAAGTCAAAGTTGGTGAAGAGGTTGAGATTGTCGGATTGCAAGAGCAAACGCGCAAGACGGTCGTCACCGGGATCGAGATGTTTCGCAAGCTGCTCGACATCGGCATTGCCGGTGATAACATCGGCGTGCTCCTGCGCGGTATCGATCGGAACGAGATCGAACGCGGTCAAGTGCTGGCCAAGCCCGGCTCGATCAAACCGCACAAAAAATTCAAAGCCGAGGTGTACGTCCTCTCGAAAGAAGAGGGCGGCCGGCACACGCCGTTTTTTGCCAACTATCGTCCCCAGTTCTACTTCCGCACAACCGACGTGACCGGCACGATCAAACTCCCCGAAGGAGTCGAGATGGTGATGCCGGGTGACAACGTCGCCATGGATGTCGAACTCATCACGCCGATTGCATGCGAGGACGGACTAAGGTTCGCAATCCGCGAGGGCGGCCGAACCGTTGGAGCAGGCGTGGTCGTCGGCGTTGCGGACTAGCAATTAAATAATGGCTAAACAGAAGATACGCATCCGGCTCAAAGCGTACGACCACCGCGTGCTGGATCAGTCGGCGGAGCGCATTGTCGATACGGCAAAACGCACGGGCGCATTCGTCAGCGGCCCGGTTCCGTTGCCGACGGAGATCAATCGGTTTTGCGTGAACCGGTCGCCGCACGTCGACAAAAAGTCGCGCGAGCATTTCGAGATGCGCACGCACAAACGGCTGATCGATATTTTGCAAGCCTCGCCCAAGACAATGGATGCGCTGATGCATCTCGACCTGCCGGCCGGCGTTGATATCGAACTGAAAGCCTAGGCCGAACAAATGACCCAAAAGCAGAGACGCCGGTGGCGCGCTGCTTTTTGCCTTTCCAAAGAAAGAGATCGCTCGTGGAAGTAAAGCCGACCTATCTAAGTACAATGATTGCGCTCATGACCGCCGCCTTCGGACTGATTGCGGCGCTCGCATGGAATAAATTCATCACCGACCTCATCGCGATGTACATGAAGCCCGGCAGCGGCATCTGGGCCGAGCTTGGCTACGCCGTAATCATTACGATCGTTGCCGTCCTGGTGATACAGGCCATGGGTAAAATGGCGGAAAGAGACACGGGTCCGCGCACCGGGACGTAATCGGGAGCGAGCGAAAGCGCGGACAAGCAGGCAGGCACGGCGAACGAGGCTGCTATGCCGATTCCGCTGCACGAAGCTCGCGAGCGCACCTTCTCGGGGACACGCCGGCGCATCTTTCAGCTGCTCGTGGATATGGGCACGTCGAACGACGTGATCTGGCCGTTCGCGTCGCAGCCGTTCATGCGTTCGCCCGGACCGATGGTGCCCGGGCGAACTGAAGAGTGGCATCATGGATTTCACGCGATCCTCGAAGAGGTCGTACCGGAAGAGCGCATCGTGTGGCGGATCCAAAACGAAGGCTTTGACGGCGTCCACGGATTTTATCTGAGCGGCGATGCGAAGAAGACGACCGTGCAATACAAGATCGACGCCACGTTGAGCGATACGGAAGGACGGCTGCTGTGGCGGCGTCTGGAAGATCAACAAGAGCGCTCGATTGAGGCGCTCTTCGATAAAATAGCGCGCGTTCTGAAACGTTGACGCCGGACGCGCTAGACTTCCTCGAGATCGACGCACTGCTCGACGAGGAAGAGCGGTTGGTGCGCAATACTGTGCGGACCTTTGTGCGCGATCGTGTCCTCCCGCAGATTGCGCAATGGTTTGAAGATCATATTTTTCCGCGAGAACTCGCGCCGGAGTTAGGCAAACTCGGCCTGCTCGGCATGCATTTGCAAGGCTACGGTTGCGCGGGTGCAAGCGCAGTTTCGTATGGCCTTGCGTGCATGGAGCTGGAAGCCGGCGATTCGGGGATTCGCAGTTTTATATCCGTTCAGGGTTCGCTTGCGATGTATGCGATTCGCCGCTGGGGGAGTGAAGAACAAAAGACCCGGTGGCTCCCCAAAATGGCTGCCGGCGAAATCATCGGATGTTTTGGGCTCACCGAGCCCGACTTTGGAAGCGATCCCGCGGGTATGCGTATGACCGCGCGCACGCTCCAGGGCGATTGGATTCTGAACGGCACGAAAGCCTGGATCAGCAACGGCGGTATCGCCGATGTCGCGATTGTTTGGGCGCAAACGCAAGACGGCATCCGCGGTTTTGTTGTTCCGAGAAAGACCAAAGGGTTCTCAACACGCGAGATTGAGAAGAAGCTCTCGTTGCGCGCATCGGTGACCTCGGAGCTGATCTTCGAAGAGTGTCGTCTTCCCGCCGACGCACTGTTGCCGGAGGCGCAAGGATTGCGCGGTCCGTTGGCATGTCTAAACGAAGCACGATATGGAATCGTATGGGGCTCGATGGGCGCCGCTCGCGCTTGCTACGAGACCGCACTCAATTATGCAAAAACGCGCAAGCAGTTCGATCGGGCGATCGGCGCGTTTCAGCTCACCCAAGAAAAACTCGTGAACATGCTGCTCGAGCTGAACAAGGGGACGTTGTTAGCGTTGCATATTGGGCGCTTGAAAGATCGCCATCGCGCGCACCCCGCCCAAGTAAGTTTTGGAAAATTGAACAACGTGCGCGAGGCGCTGTCGATCGCGCGGGAAGCGCGAACGATTTTAGGCGCCAACGGCGTGGCGCTCGAGTATCCGGTGATCCGTCACATGAATAATTTGGAATCGGTGCTCACGTATGAAGGTACCAGTGAAATTCACACGCTGATCCTCGGCGAAGCAATTACGGGCTTGAACGCTTTCAGGTAGCCGCCGCTTGGCTGCGAACGCGGCGTTTGCGGTTCGCGTTTCCTTTACGGTTCACCAGCCAGCGCAGCTGGGGAAAACGAGGATACGATGCAACAGATAACCAGCGCAATCCTGACAGCCAGTCTCTTGGCAAGCACGATCTCGCCGGCGCTTGCGGGACCGCACGATAAATCTGGCGGCCAAGCGCCAAGCAGCTCCACGCAAAGCGCCGCTGCCACGCGCGCCGATGCTCACGCGCAGCGCGCCGTACAGGTGGCTCCCCAAGCGCAACCGCGAGTGGAGCGCCAAGTTCGGCAGTTTACGCCGCAAGCGGCGCCCCTAAGAACGGAGCGTGCGGAACGGTTTAATGCGGCTCCGCAACAACGGATCGAGCGTGCCGCTCCACAACAACGGATCGAGCGTGCCGCTCCGCAACAACGGATCGAGCGTGCCGCTCCGCAACAACGGATCGGGCGCGCTGCGCCGCAGCAACGCTTCGAACGACCAGCTCCGCAGCAACGCTTCGAACGACCAGCTCCGCAGCAGCGCGTTGAGCGTTTCGGGGCACAACGCGTGGAACAGTTCTCGCCGCGAGTTCAGCGGAACGTCGAAACATTCTCCGAACCGGTCCGCGTTCGCAACGAAAACGAGAGCGTTGCGCCCTTCGAGCAAGTTATTCGACCGGGAGAAGTGACGATCAACCGCGAGGATGTCGAAGCAACGGTTCCGGTCGTTGCTTATCAACCCACGGTGCTCGCGGGGGAAGTCGTCAACATTGACAACGACGACATCTTCTTGCAAACACCTTCAGGTCAAGTCGAAACAATCGTGATGGAAGGCCACGGCCGGCACCATGGCTGGTGGCACCACATCGTGGCGATTCCGGTAATTGAAACCGACGGCGTGTATTACGCACAGCCGGCAGCGTTCGTGCAAGCGGTGCCGGCGAGCTACATCTACCCGAACTCGATCTATCCAAGTTCGTTCGTCCCGATGAGCGTTTACGATCCATATGCAGCGTACGGCTCGCCGTACGGTTACAACAGCGGCAACATCGTTTCAAGCTTACTGACCGCCACGCTCGCGAGCTACGTTGTGAGCTACCTCATGGGATCGCATCCGAGTCTGAGTTCGATCGCGTCATCCGTGCTACCGGCGGTAGCCTCGAGCGCGCTTGGCGGAGGATCGTACCTGACGCCGGCATACGCGCCAACGTATGTGGCGCCGGCATACACCACGAGTTACGTTGCTCCGGCAGCGTATAATCCGGTGACCGGCTACAGCTATCCCACGACGTGCGTCTACACCGATCCGATAACCGGACTCACGAGCTACGATCCGGCGTGCGCGCCTGCAACGACAACCTCGTATTACGCGTCGCCGAACGTCTACGCTCCCGAGCAGCTGCAAGGCGTGGTTGTTGGGACGAGTGGATCGACGCTCATGGTTCTGGGCGCCAACGGCCTTACGCCAATCCTCGTCAATGACGCTCCGGCTCTGCAAAGCGGCAACCTCTTCAACGGGCAGCCGACGACGGGCCGGGTCGTTACGGCGTACGGGTTCTACAGCGGCAGCACATTTGTGGCCACTGCGCTGCAATAAGACTGCCTAATATAAGGTAAGGGCCCCGTAAATGGGGCCCGTCCTTTTTAACCGGCGCTCCGTGTTGCGCAGCTCGCCGCCCAACAGTGCCGAAGCCCTGAGCTCGTCGAAGGGCGGGGGCCCCCTCATACGTGTTAGTAGCTCCGTCTCGATAAATCCATGTGGGCGGCATTGCCGATTGACGCTCGTGCTGTAAGCGCAATCCGGTAATGTCCGCAACGAGCAATTCAGAAATGTCCGCTGAAGCCGCGGGCCAAGCTATTCTGGGGTTGCTTCCAGGGATGGTTCGGCGCAGGCGTGTGCGCTTTCTTGGGGTTGGGAATGTGCCGGTCGAGATGCGCGCTCAGCTCTTTGCTGCCAACGATTTTGGTAGCGCGATCAAGGCGTTTGAGGCGTCGAATGTGCACGGTGCGCGAAGGATGTGAAGCGCTCACGGTACCGTCGCGATAAACCTGAACGGCAATGCGCAAGCCTGGATGGAGTGCTTTTCCGTCGAGTGGGTCGTTCCGTGGTGCGAGAGCACGCGTTCGTACTGCCGGCAGAGAGCGTGCTGCACGGTATCGCGTCCAACGTTGCGATGGGCATCATTGGGGCAGTTCTTTGGTGAGGCGGTCTTGCCAGGTGCGATTGAGGCGTTCGATGCGGCCTTTGGCTTGCGGTGAGCTGGCGCAGAGCAATTCAACACCCAGCTGTTCCAGCGCCCGTCCCACTTGCGTTTTCTCGTCGGCATGGCAGTTGAGTTGATTGATGCGGAAGATCTCGTGGCGGTCAACGTAGACCGCGCCGGGGAGACCATAGCGGGTGAAATGGTCGGTGAAGAGCGCAAAGTAGCCGTCGGTGGTTTCGGCCTCTTCGAAGCGGGCGGCGCCGACCCGGCCGTGTCAAGGCAATAAGCTCCATGGGGGAGGCCCTTGACTCTCAAGCGGACATCTCTGCTTTGCTGGGGAGCGGACATTTCTGAATTGCTCCTACAGATTGACGCTCGTGCTGTTAGCCCCATCCGATGATGTCCGGTCCGCCCCAAGTAGAAATGTCCGCGTGAGCGAGGCGGCGCAGCCGGCGTTCTCCTTCTTGTTTCCAAGGATGCGAGGGCG
>DASYYA010000175.1:0-2289 GCA_035934355.1 Candidatus Rubrimentiphilum sp.
AACGACTTGGGAATTGCCGCCGAGGGTTTTATGCGGCGCGGCGAGCTCGTTCCCGACGAGCTCATCCTGAAGATGATCGAAGCCGAGCTCGAGCGCTCGCCGAACGGATTCATCATGGACGGGTTTCCGCGAACGCCCGCACAGGCGCGCGCGTTTGACGCGCTGTTGGCGCGCAAGGGAGCCGCGCTCGATGCGGTCGTGCTCTTCGATGTCGATCGCGATACGCTGGTGACGCGCTTGACATCGCGGTGGACCAATCCAATCACCGGAAAAAGTTACAACGCGGTCACGAACCCGCCGCCCGGCCCGGGGATGCGCGACGCCGACGGGACCGAGCTGATTCAGCGCGACGACGACAAGGCTGAAACGGTGAGCCGGCGGCTGGATGTGTATCAACAGCAAACCGAACCGCTGGTCGAATATTACCGGCGCAGCGGCAAACTTTGCACGGTGAATGGTTTGGCGCCGGTGGAAGACGTCACGCGACAGATTCTCGCAAAGGTAGCACGGGAGCGCGCGGCTTCATGATCACGCTGCGAAGCCCGCGCGAAATCGAACTGATGCGACGCAGTGGAAAAATCACCGCCGACGTGCTGACGCGTTTGATGGATGCGGTCAAGCCCGGGGTAACGACGCGCGAGCTCGATGAAATTGCCGAGCGCGGCATTCGTGAGCGCGGCGGCGAGCCGACATTTAAAGGGTATCGTGGCTACCCGGCCTCGATCTGCAGCTCGGTGAACGCACAAGTCGTACACGGCATTCCGGATGACACGGTCTTGCGCGACGGCGATCTGCTTTCCATCGATATCGGTACGACGCTCGGCGGATACGTGAGCGACAGCGCGGTGACGCTCGCGGTTGGAACAGTGACGCCCGAGGCGCAGCGTTTGTTGCGCGTGACCCAAGAGTGTTTAATGCTTGGCATTGCGCAGATGTATCGGGGACGCCATTTAGGAGACATCGGATCCGCCGTGCAGCGACACGCCGAATCAAATGGCTTTGGCGTCGTGCGAGATCTCGTGGGCCATGGCGTGGGAACCAGCATGCATGAAGATCCGCAGGTTCCCAACTACGGCGTCGCCGGCGAGGGCTTGAAATTGCGGCCGGGCTTGGTGCTTGCCGTAGAACCCATGATCACGCAGGGCGATTATGCAGTAAAAATCCTCGACGACGGCTGGACAGTAGTCACTGCGGATGGTAAACTCGCAGCGCACTTCGAGCACACGATTGCAATTACCGAGGATGGCCCCAAGATTCTGACGCTGCGGGACGTCGGCGAACATCCGGACGTCGTCAAATATCGCCCGTCAGAGGTTGCAGCCTAATGGCTCGCGGGAGATATCGCGATCGGCCGGACCGCGCCAAGAAGAAAGCGGAGAAGTCGGCCGCCAACGCGAGTCCAAAGGAAGAAGCCATCGAGGTTGAGGGCACGATCGTCGAACCATTACCCAATGCCATGTTTCGAGTGGAACTAACCAACGGGCACAAAGTGTTAGCACATGTGTCCGGCAAGATCCGCATGAACTTCATTCGCATCCTGCCCGGCGATCGGGTCCTGGTCGAACTCTCGCCCTACGACCTGACACACGGCAGAATAACCTATAGGTACAAATAAACGATGAAAGTCCGTCCTTCAGTCAAACGAATTTGCGAGCGCTGTAAAATCATTCGTCGCCACGGTAAAGTGCGCGTGATCTGCGAAGTCAATCCCAAGCACAAACAGGTGCAGGGCTAATGGCGCGTATAGCCGGCATCGATCTGCCTCGCGAGAAACGCGTCGAGGTTGCGCTGACCTATATCTTCGGCATCGGTCCGGCGACGGCGCGGCGTTTGTTGAAGCATACGGGCGTCGACCCGAATATTCGCGTCAAAGATCTCGGTGAAGAGGATGAAAAGAAGTTACGCGACGCGATCGGCAGTCTCGAGATCAAAGTCGAAGGCGACCTGCGCCGCGACGTTCAGGGACATATCAAACGGCTTGTCGACATCGGTTGCTATCGCGGGCAGCGACATCGGCGTAATTTGCCGGTGCGCGGTCAACGGACAAAGACCAATGCGCGTACGCGTAAAGGTCCCAAGAAAACCGTCGGCAGCCGGAAGCAGAAACCCACCACGACAGCCGGCGGCGCCCCGATCAAAAAGTAACTCCTCGACATCCTGTCGAGAATGATCTACGTCGGGACGTGCGGCTACGCATATAAAGATTGGATCGGCCCATTCTATCCGGGCACAATCCGGAGCAATGAAATGCTCTCGTACTATGCGCAGAGCTTTCCCGCAGTAGAAATC
>DASYYA010000196.1:0-5192 GCA_035934355.1 Candidatus Rubrimentiphilum sp.
CTCTTTGGTTGCTGCCGTATTTACAAAATTGAAGAAATAGAGTAGCCCGATCCACATGATTCCGGCGAACACGTGGAGCCATTTGAGGATTGGTTCATTCCACATCTAACTACTCACTCCAGCGGAGTGACCGACGATAGCCGACGCGATCCACCAAAGAACAACGGTCAGGATCACGCCGCATATGATGGTCCCCCACAACGAATCCAAGGGATTTTTCACTGCATACCTCCGCGAGTCGTTACCGCAGGCCGCTTAGTGGCTCTTGTCCGCAATCCCTGGGCAGCCTGGCGCCGGGTTATTTTGGCGGCGGCGGTGCCGTTCGCCCAAGCGCAACCGCCGCATTGCCGTCGCCGATCTCCCAGATTGCGATCGCGGCTTCGCTGCGCGTGACGGATTTGCGCGGCATCAGCGCCTTGATCGATCCCCAAATCCGCGCAATATTTTGCGTCGTGCGCACGCTGCGATCTTCGTCGATGGCGCCGACGTAACGTTTGTTGATCTGCTTCACGTCGCTGAACCTTTGCAGATCGAACTCGGCCATGCCGGTGTCCATCTTGATGGCCTGGCCTTCATCGACCGGATCTTTAATCGCCAGCATCTCTTCGCGCGTGATCGGCCGGTTGGGCGCAAAGTGTTTGCTGTCGATCCCGATCACATATCCCGCGTTGGCCAACCCCTGGATTTCCGGATATCGGGGGTTGCTAACCGGAACGTCAACAAATTGGGCAGGACCTGTTTTCGCCAAGCGGATTTGCTTGCCGGGGCTGTCTTTAAAATAGATGTTGTTGGCGGTTACCAGCCAGCGAACGAATTGCGCGCGCGTGATCGGCGCGTTCGGCCGAAACGGGCCGGTCGTTGTATTGAGAATTCCGAGCGCCGCTTCGTCCTTGATAGCTTGTTCTCCGAAATCACCGTTGATATCGGTGATCGCGACCTGCTTCACTGCCACCGATGGGCCGGCAGTTCCTAACGGGGTTCCGGCCATCGTCGGGCTCGCGCCGATGAGGACGGTCGCACCCGGGCTCGGCGCAGGTGAGGCGGTCTGAGACGAGGTTCCGTTCCCGCCGGAGCACGCACCGAGAGCAAATGCGGGAACGATAGCGAGTATGAAAATCCATCGCAGCTTCATGAGCGCCTCGTTCGCGGTTCTGGTGGCGCTCGCTTTCTTCGAGCCGGTTGCGGCAACGGCGTCCACGTGCAGCGGAGCCGATCCGGCGATTACGTCGGTCTCGGTCAAAGACCAGACGTCCAACGGCTCGATCACCGACTACACGATTTCCGGCACGGTCGTGAACTTGGGCCGAAAAGGGCAAGCCTCGAACGTTTTGCAGTTCGTCGACATCTTCGAACACGGAATACGGCGTGATTCGAAGAGCATTCTGCCGCTTCGAGCGGGCCAATCCGCCTATTTCACCTATGTCTATTCGCGGTCGAGCGATGCGGGCGCGGGAACGGCGCATCTCAGATTTACGATGCGGTTTCGCAATCCGTCGCCTCCGGGATCGGCCGATTGCAATTCGTCGAACGACACCGCCCGGCTAACGTTTTAGCGGGAATTCGCTAGCAGCTTCTCCATCGCCACGACGTCGACGAATTTGCGGTCGAAGATGCCGTGTTCTTTGAACACGCCCACTTCGACGAATCCGCTTTTTCGATAGAGCCGCTTTCCTTGTTCGTTGCCGTCGAGCGCGTGGAGCACGATCTTGTGAAACCGGCCGGCGATGGCGTGGTGCTCGAGCGCTTGCAGCAACGCAGCGCCGATGCCGCGCCCGCGATAGCTGCGCGCGACATAGACTGACAAATCCGCGATCGCCGCATGAGCGCAGCGGTGCGAGAATGGATTGAGCGAGGCCCAACCAACAATCGCGTCGCCGTCAACTGCGACAATGACCGCAAAACGATCGCCGTGCTGCGCCCACCACGATTGCATTTCGTCGCGCGATTTTGGTTCGGTGTCAAGCGTTGCGACGCGATCTTCAATCCCTTGATTGTAAATCTCGCGGATGGCTTCAAGATCGCCGTCCGAGGCTTTTCGAACCGTGAGGCTCATTTTAGTTGTAGCGGCGCGCACGGCTATCACTTGCTGCGACTTCGAGCAGCGCCTCGGCATCTGCGGTATGAAACGACATTACGACCATCTCCTGACCAATTGGATAGAACTCATGGGGAACCCCGGCGTCGATGACCGTCCAGTCGTCGCCCGACAACGCCGAAAAATCCTCTCCGATTTTCGCAAACGCTTCGCCTTCGAGCACAACCATGTATTGAATGCTATTCGGATGGAAATGCGCTTCGGACCAGCGCTGCGCTTTGAGCACAAAGATCCATACCGACCGAATCTCCGCCGGCACGCGTACGTCGCGTAAGTCAACTTCACTCCAAACGAAAGCGTCGGCGCTCTCGCGCAATTTTCGCTTGAGCCGGCCGATCGATTCAGATACGTCGAGTCGTTTCGCCACTGCCGCGACGGCCTCGCGCAAACGCGAGAGTTCAGCTTGGGCCATGTTGTTATTCATTACAAGGCCATACATTTAAAGAAATCTGAAAAGAGTTCGACAAAGCAGCATCCAAAAACCCAGGCGGTTACTCCGGCGTTTTAAGAGCGCTGGTAGTCTGCATGTTTATTACTTGGAGGTAGCAGGTTTCACAGCGGATAGGCTCCCTCTCGCGGGGACAAATGATTGGCGGCATGATTGCGGCGGGAACGCTTGCTGCGTGTGGCGGTGGTGGCGCAAACCCCCGTTCGGCGCCGAGCCCCTCGCTCTGCGGTGTCACATCTATCCCTGGGGCGGACCAAATCTTTTCGGACCCAATCTTCAAAGACTTAGACAAAGTGGCCCTCGAGGCAATTTTCGATCCAACCCCTCAGATTCAAGCGCTCTATCATGGATATTTTGCCCAGGTTGTGGGCCAGCAAGTTCAGATAGGCAACGTGATCCAAAACATTCCGAGCTCTGGCATCGTGATCCGATCACCCGGAAAATACACGTTTGGCCGTGACATTTTGTGGAATCCAAATGACGCCCAGTGTTCGGCGATCACGATTGCATGCAGCGATGTGACTCTGGACCTGGCGGGTTTCACGCTGACGGCGTCCGTCCCCGATAAGAGCCAGCAGATCACCGGCATCTTAGTTCTGGGACCGGAAGCCAACCCCAATCTGGCCAACGTTACGATCACCAACGGCACCGTGGCAAATGTCACGGAATATGGGATCCTGGCCACAGCCGTCTGCGGTCTGAGCATTTCGCGCATCACCGTCACCGGTGTGTGCATGCAAAACCTCGCCATCCGGTTTTTGACCCCGGCTGGAATCCAGGTCAGTGGGTCAGTAGATGTTGCGCTCTCCGCCTGTAGCGTCACACAGTTGGATGTCACGACCGATTCCAGCGCCGGTATCTTTTTGCTCAGCACGATCCAGGCGACAGTGAGCGATTGCCGCACCAGCGGGTTGGTAAACCATGACGGCGCCGTCATAGGCTTCAGCTGCATTAAATGCATCAATGTGACGACCACCGGCTGCGCGGCCGACTCTTTGCAATCACACTTCAACGGAAACGTGCTGACGAGCGGCCACACCGTTCTGGGATTCTGTCCCATCCTTTGTTTGGAACTCAGCTACGTCGATTGTTCGGCGTCTGGACTGACTGGGTGCTGTGACGACTGCCACGGTATGTCCGTGTTCCTGGACGGAGACGTCACGGTCAGTGGATTTCAAGCGGAGAACATCGTGGACGGCGTATCGCCGTCGAACTCCGGGGCAAAGGCGACGGGCCTTGAGGTTTATGGCGCGGGCGTGAGAGTGGTGGACTGTGCTGTGAGCAACATCAAAGCGATCAATCCGCAAGATAAGCAGGCCACTGGATTCAGCGCGTGGGGACTCGCGATCCAATTTGAACGCTGTGAAGCCAGCAATGTCACGGTGCAAGACGATTTCGGCGCCGGGTCGCATGCGACGGGCTTCGGCTGGGCACCCGACCCGCGGGTGTATTTCGCTTACATCGGCGCGGTTGGCGTAACGTACGCCGACTGCGTGGCAGATCAGTGCCAGGTGGGCTTCGATACGTGGTACCACGTGGACTCAAAGTGGATACGCCCCGTACATACGAACTGCGATATTGGCATTCTGGTCGAGCCCGGAGCGAAGAGGACACTCTCTTGCGATCCGTGTTCTGAGTGCGACCCAACGATTTCGGTAACCCTGACGAATTTCGAAAGTGGAAATATCTACCCGCAGTAGGCGCGCCGTCGCGGTTTTTCAGAACTTGGAGATGAGGGGACTCGAACCCCTGGCCTCTTACATGCGAAGCAAGCGCTCTACCAGCTGAGCTACATCCCCACAGACTGACCCGCAAACGGCGCCGGCGTGCCCGGCGCAGCGCGGGTGATTATACCATAAAATGATTCTGAGAATCATTCGCAAATTAAAGGGCTGTGAGAGCCACCTACGCCACCAAGCCCCGAGAGCAAGTTTCGTCGATCCTGCGGCACGAGCGGCGGTATCTGTCGGCTTCGGAGATTCACAAACTCTTGCGCAAAGCGCACGCGAAGGTTTCTCTCGCCACGATCTATCGCACCCTCGATTTATTGGCAAGCAAAGGTGAAGCCAACGCACGCACGGACGACGGCGCCGAAACCAAATACGTTTATTGCGAGCCGACGCATCATCATCACGCCATTTGCGGTACTTGTGGCAAAGTGCAAGATGTATCATGCGAGGCGGTTGAAACGATCTCGACGGCATTACGCGCGCATCATGGCTTTGAGTTGGCGGATCATGAGATGGAGTTTGTTGGGCGGTGCAGCGCTTGCCGGTAAAAGCAATTGCGGTTGTCTGTGCGTGCTTGCTTGGTGCTTGCGCCTCGACGGGCTCGGCGGTGTCCTTCGACAAGCTCAGGATGACATCCCGACAAGCTCACCATGACACTATTAAAGTTGTCACTACGTTTTCGACGTTAAATTCATTCGTGCAAGGCGTCGGCGGATCGTACGTGACGGTGCGCAATCTCGTACCGATCGGAGCGTCGCCGGAAACCTATCAGCCGACACCGCAAGATATTGCCGCGCTGGCGGATGCGCAGATTCTCGTCGAGAACGGCACCGGAATCGAAGTCTGGCTGCAGCACACGATCCAAACAGCCGGCAATCCACATCTGCGCATTGTGGTATTATCGGATGGTTTGCCGCAT
>DASYYA010000228.1:0-23399 GCA_035934355.1 Candidatus Rubrimentiphilum sp.
GCACGTTGCGCGTGAGCACGCTCGCCGCCGGCCATTCGGGCGTGCGCGAAGAGACGCTCGATCTTTTAGCCGCACTGCTTAATAAGGGCGTGACGCCCGTTGTACCCAGCCAGGGTTCGGTGGGAGCGAGCGGCGATCTCGCGCCACTTGCGCACATGACGCTCACGCTCATTGGTGAAGGCGAAGCATTTTATCGCGGCGAGCGCATGAGCGCAGCGCGCGCGCTGGAGCTTGCGGGACTCAAACCGATTGCACTGGCTGCCAAAGAAGGGCTTTCCTTGGTCAACGGGACCGAAGCGATGACCGGTGTTGCCGCGCTCTGTCTGTTGCGCGCCGAATCGTTACTCGCGGCAGCCGACGTCATCGGCGCGATGTCGCTCGAGGCGTTTCTTGGAACCGACCGCGTTTTCGATCGCCGCATCAACGATTTGCGGCCGCATCCCGGACAAGCCAAGGTCGCCGATAATCTGCGCGCTTTACTGCGCGGATCGCAGATTATCGAATCGCATCGCGAGTGCGGGCGCGTGCAAGATCCGTACTCGTATCGCTGTATTCCGGTCGTGCATGGCACCGTGCGCGACGCCGCTGCGCACTGCCGCCGCGTGATCGAAACCGAAGCGATATCGGTGACCGACAATCCTCTCGTCTTCGCGGGCGACGGCGAGTTCTTGACCGGAGGAAACTTTCACGGACAGCCGGTGGCGCTCGTCTGCGATCTCCTGAAGATTGCCCTCGCCGAACTGGCAAGCATCAGCGAACGCCGTTTGTACTTGTTGTTAAATGGTGAAGAGCGCGGCTTGCCGTTGTTTTTAGCCGGCCGCTCAGGATTGCAATCGGGCTTGATGATCGTGCAGTACACCTCCGCTGCGCTCGTTTCGGAGAATAAAGGCTTGGCGTGGCCCAACAGCGTCGATTCGATTCCGACATCGGCGGGACAAGAAGATCACGTCAGCATGGGAATGACCGCGGCGATGAATTTGGATCGCGTGCTGGACAATGTCGAAGGATCGCTGGCATGCGAGTTGCTGGGCGCAATGTGCGCGACCGATCTGCGCCGGCCATTGCGTTCGGGAGACGGAACCCAAGCCGCGCACGATGTTGCACGGAAACGGATTCCCGAATGGGTTGATGATCGCGCACCCGCACCCGATATCGCGACGGCGCGCGAGTTGCTTCGCACCGGCGCCCTCGTTTCTTCGGCGGAACACGCAATCGGAGCCAAGCTCGTATGAAAACCGCCGCTCGCTCCATCCGTGCGCCGCGCGGGACGGAACGAACCTGTCGCGGCTGGCCGCAAGAAGCTGCAATGCGGATGTTGATGAACAACCTCGACCCGGACGTTGCCGAGCGGCCCGACGACCTCATCGTGTACGGAGGGAACGGCCGCGCCGCGCGTTCGTGGGGAGCCTTCGACGCGATCGTCCGCGCCCTCAAGCGGCTGAATAACGACGAAACGCTGATCGTCCAAAGCGGCAAGCCGGTCGCGATTTTTAAAACGCACGCTCGTGCGCCGCGCGTGCTGATTGCCAACGCCAACCTTGTCCCGAAGTGGGCCGATGCAAAGATCTTCCGCGAGTTGGAACAGCAAGGCCTAACGATGTATGGCCAGATGACCGCCGGTTCGTGGATCTACATCGGGTCGCAGGGCATCGTGCAAGGAACCTACGAGACGTTTGCAGAGCTCGCACGTCAGCGTTTTGGCGGATCGCTGCGCGGCCGCGTTTCTCTGACCGCCGGTGCCGGCGGCATGGGCGGCGCACAACCGCTTGCGATAACGATGAACGAAGGAATCTGCCTGATCGTCGACGTCGATCCAACTCGCTTGGAGCGCCGCCGCGCCTTAGGTTATCTCGATCGCATCGCAGTTTCACGCGACGAAGCATTGCGCGAAGTTGCTGCCGCCCGAAGCGAAGGGCACGCCATATCCATTGGTTATGCAGGCAACGCCGGCATCGAATATCCTGCGCTCTTCGAAGCGGGTCTGCGCGCTGACGCAGTAACCGATCAAACGCCGGCGCACGACATGATCGGTGCATATATTCCGGCGGGTCTTTCAGTAGAAGAAGCCGCGCAATTACGCCAATCGGATCCTTCGGAATACGAACGCCGCGCATTTGCCACGGTTGCAGAGCACGTGCGCGGGATGCTGCGCTTCCAGGAAGCCGGCGCGGTCGTCTTCGATTATGGAAATAACATTCGCGCGATGGCGCAGCGCGCCGGTCTTGAACGCGCGTTTGATTTTCCGGGCTTTGTTCCGGCGTTTATTCGCCCGCTCTTTTGCCGCGGCAGCGGCCCGTTTCGCTTCGCGGCATTGTCCGGCGATCCCGATGATATCGCACGGTGCGACGAAGAGTTGCTTCAACTATTTCCGGATGATGTTGCGCTGCGTCGCTGGATAACGCTCGCGCAGCAGCGTGTGAAATTTCAAGGCTTGCCCGCTCGCATCTGCTGGCTCGGATATGGTGATCGCGCCAAAGCTGGTGTGCGATTTAATGAACTCGTACGCGATGGCGAATTGCGCGCGCCGATTGTGATTGGCCGCGATCACCTCGATACCGGCAGCGTCGCCTCGCCCTATCGCGAAACCGAAGGCATGAAAGACGGCAGCGACGCGATCGCTGACTGGCCGATTCTCAACGCGCTGTTAAACACAGCCGCCGGCGCGCACTGGGTTTCGTATCATCATGGTGGCGGCGTAGGAATCGGTTACAGTTTACACGCCGGTATGGTGGTTGTTGCGGACGGCAGCGACGATGCCCGCGACCGCCTGCAATGCGTGCTCACAACCGATCCAGGACTCGGGGTCGTGCGGCACGCCGATGCCGGTTATGACGCTGCGATCGAAACGGCGGATGCCAAAGGAATTGATTGGCGCTTCTAGTTCGCGCCAAAGCGATCGTCACTTGCGATACTGACGCGCCTCAAAACGGGATCACATTTTCGCAACTCGGCCTGATTGACAACGCCTCGCTTCTAATAGAAGACGGACGCGTCGCGTTCATTGGTCATCCCGAGGCACAGCCGAGGGGCCCCGAGCGTATGCGAGGGGCTGTTGAAACGCTCGACTTCCCCGACTGCATCATCGTCCCAGGCTTTGTTGATGCGCACGCGCACCCGCTCTTTGCAGGCGATCGTGAAGCGGATTTCGCCGCGCGCCAGGGCGGCGAAAAACCGTTGCTTGGGATGTCGTACACCGTAAAGCGAACGCGTGAAGCACTCAACAACCCCGACGAGTTTTGGAACACAATTGCGAACCGCTTACGTCTGATCGCTGCGCACGGCACAACGACGCTGGAAACAAAAACCGGTTACGCACTGACAAAAGCCGGCGAATTCCAGATCCTCGATCTGATCGCAGCGCACAAAGACGACGCCGGATTACCAAGGCTAGTCGGAACATTTTTAGGGGCGCACGCCGTTCCGCCCGAATACTCCGATGAGAAGAAATACATCGATTTCCTGATCGCCGAAGTCTTACCCGACGCCAAAGATCACGGCGCGGTGTACGCCGACGCATTTTGCGAACCGGGCTTCTTTTCGCCGCATCATACACAGCGTTACCTCGAAGCCGCGCGCGCCTATGGCTTACGCCTTCGCGTGCACTGCGACGAGATGGGGCACGCCGGCGCTGCGGAAATGGCCGCCGGGATTGGCGTGGATGCGGTCGATCATTGTAACTACATTACCGACGACGCGATCAATGCAGTCGTTGCGCATGATATTGTAACGGTCACCTGTCCCGCGACGATCGAATACCTAAATCTGCCGAGGCACGCACCAGTGCGTAAAATACTCGAGCGCGGCGGAACAGTCGCTTTTGCGAGCGACTATAATCCGGGAACATCGCCGTGTTTTAACTTGCAGACGGTCGCGTACTTCGCGCGCAAGCTGTTTCGTGTTACCGCCGCCGAGGCGCTGTATGGCGTGACCGTCGCAGCGGCCAAATCATTGCGCACCGACGCGGGCCGCTTGCGCGCTGGCGCGCTCGCAGATTTTGTCGCGCTCCAAATCGATTCGCCTGAGGAATTCGGTTGGCAATTCGGCGGCAACCTCGCTGCCGCGGTATTTAAAGCCGGCGCCCGCGTGGCATGAGGTCATTCCGAGGAACGAGGAACCCCGAGCTGGCGAGGGGCGCATGATCGTAGTCCACGCGAAGAAAGCGCTCGTTGAAGGAGAAGAGCGCGCCGACTTTTCGTTCGCAATAGATAACGGCCGCATCGCGGAGATTGCGGCGCTCGGCGATTTGCGTAAGCGTTATCCAAAGGCAGAACTGCGCGAGCACGGCGATGATGTCGCAATTATTCCGGGCCTCATCAACGGCCACAGTCACGCATACCAAATCCTGCTCCGCGGTATCGGTGACGATCTTCCATTCGCCCGATGGCGCTCTGACGTGCTGTACAAAATCATTCCGCAACTCACGCCCGACGATATTTACAAAACCTTCGTCACCGCGTTCAAAGAGATGCTCGCCGGCGGTATTACCACCGTCGCCGAGTTTTTTTACTTGAACGGCGCTGGCAACTCGCATGCCGAGGCGGCAATCGCGGCCGCCAAGGATACTGGAATCCGCCTTATTCTTGCCCGCACATGGATGGACTCGCCAAAAGCGCCGGCTGCGTTTCGCGAACCTATTGACGTCGCAGCGTCCCGCACGCGCGATCTGATGCAAAAATATCCCGATGTCTCGATCGGCGTCGCGCCCCATTCGTTACACGGCGCTTCGTCGGAGATGATTCGTGTAGCCGCCGATTTTGCGCGCGATGCCGATTGCAAGCTGCATATTCACGTCGCGGAGCGAAATTCGGATGAAGTACGAACGTTGCGCCAAATGGGCGTGCTGAACGAACGCGTGGTGGCAATTCATGCTATCCATATAGATGAAGAAGAAAAGAAGATGCTTGCCGATGCTGGGGCGACGGTTGTGCACAATCCCGTGACGAATCAATATCTCGGCGACGGCATCTGCGACGTCGTCGGCTTACGCGATCTCGGCGTTCCGGTCGGCCTCGGCACTGACGCCAACGTGAGCTGCTCCATCCTAGACGAAATGCGTTCCGCGGCGCTGCTGCAGAAGCTCGTGCATAAAGACGGCGGCGCATTTAGCACCGCCGCTGCATTTACGTTGGGTACGTCGGAAGGTGCTAAGGCGCTCGGGGTGGATGCGGGCCGGTTTCGCGTGGGTGCTTTTGCAGATTATGCAGTCTTCGACCGCACGCGCCTATTCCGTTCGCATTCGCAGGTGACAAGCGCACTCGTCTACGGTGCAGGGAGGGAATCGATTGCGCAAGGTTACATCGCCGGGCGCGCCATTAAGGTCGCATGAGGACCGTGGTGTTGATATTAAGTCCACCAGGATCGTACGAATTCGATACGACGATACGATTCGCAGCCGCATTGATCGTTGCGTGCCATCTTCCGCTCCCCTGACATGCGTTGTGCATGCACCGCCATGTGCCGTTTAACGCATAGCCGGAGAGTATCGCCTTTATAATGTAGTGAGGAGCCGGCGCAGAATTAGGCGTCCACGTGCCATAGATGATAACGTTCGTTCCCCGCTGGGCTATCTGCGCTTTTCCTAGTACGCCGTAGCCACCTGAGCTGTAACGCCACGGTCCCGCAATGTCGATGACGCTGGCTTTATTCGAAGCAACCGCGCCGAGAAATGATCCGCGGACGTTCAGTGCGCCGGTATTATCATTGTATGCCCCTGGTGGTCCGCTGACGCCGTTCCCGTCCGCGAAGCCCAATAAGAAATACCTTGCTCCCGAGGGAATGCGAATCCGGCGCACGGCTTTAGCCGCTTTCCCCGTTCCGACAAAAAACGTCTGATTTAATTGTGGTGAGACACTTACTATTCGCCGCATTGCTGTAACATCCAATCGCGACGGGCCAGGCGGAGCCGGCGATGGCAACCCGACGAAAACGCCGACAAGAAACATGTTGACAGGACCGATTATTCCTGAGACGCCGCCTGAAGATTGAATATTGGTGCGGAAAAACGGACCGCCGTTTGCGCCGTTCAACCCGCATCCGCCACCGCACGAAACCATGCCGACTGCCTGCGCAACCTCGACAGCATTTGCGCCGGTTGGAATAGGAATCTTGACCGGCGCGGTTCCGCCCCCGTTCGCGTTGACGCCGCCCGCCCCGGCACCAAAAATGTTCGCCTTGGCACCGACGGTGACGTGAAATGTCGAAGTGGCCGCGTATGCGGGCTGGCTTAACAGAACAAGAATTGCGGAAATGAGACATAAGCGCATATGAGGCTCCTTTCAGAAGCGTAAGCGCTCTCGATGCAAGCCCGGTTCAGCCAAGCTACATTCTCGCCCGCGGCGGCTCCTTGCGCCGAATAGGAAGGCCACCGAGGAGGCCGAAGCACGGTCAGGTCGGGGCTTCGCACGCCCTCGGAGGCGATCATGATGCGTATCACGTGCGCTCTTTTTGCTTTACTACTGATTGCGGCGCTGCTATTTCAGACGCACGCCTCGGCGCAAACGACGACAACAACAAATCTTCCCGGTGGTGGTACGCAAACCGTTACGACGTATCCGGAGGGGACCTCACATAATTCTGATGGCACCGATACCGTCGTCACGAGAGAGGATGTAGAAACCAAAGACAACGGTGGCAACGTAACCAAGCGCGTTCGAAAAGTTCATAAGAAAACGACGCGAGGGAAGAAAGCTGTTTCTGAGTCGGGCGTAACAGAAGCGACTTCTTATGGTTCGCTCGGCGAATCAACAGTAATTACCGATGGTGGAAGCTCAACTGAGGGCGGCGATGCCGACGACACGCATACGGAGATAACAAAAGATCCGGACGGCACAATTACAAAGGGCTACCGAAAAAGAACGTACAGACCCAAAGGTGGAAAGCCGCAGATCACCGAGGAAGACTACGTTCCGGGTCAGGGCTGGAGGGAGCGGACCAAAAAAGAGGGAGCGCTTCGACAAGTCATTCCAAAACCTGGCAACATCAGCGCGACCGAAACAGCATACGCCCCCGATGTCGCCGGCCCAGGTTCAACCATCGTCGCGACGTTCAGCGATGCGCAAACAGCGGGGCCGTCCGGTCACGCTTTGGTTGCGTTTGAAGACAGCAAAGGTCACCGCACATTCTTTCAAGCGCTAACTGACGCGCAGCATCGCGTCGCTTTCAAAGTTGCAGAAGGTGTCGTTGCGGTTTGGTTATTCAAGGATTTTGACGCGCGCGCCAATCCAGACGCCCACGCGGTCAAGACAATCATTAGCCGCGACGCGATCGTCAATGGGACGCAGCCCGTTGCGAACATAGCCCGGGCGGGCCCGGCAATCGAGCGCGCAGCTACCGCGTACGAGCGCGGCGGCGCCAGTGGCGGGATCTTCAGCATGCAAACACGCGGCGTCGATCCGCTGAACGCGCAGGTGCTCGTTGATGGCCATGCATTGGGCGCGGACACGCTGGCCGCATCGGATCGCAGCATCAAAGCTCGCTTTGCCGATAACGAACCGCTCGGACGACATTCGATATCGGTAGCTTCCGGGACGAAGCGCAGCAACTCGGTGAAGGCGGATCTCGTCACCTTACGCGCCGATCCGTTACCACCGAGCGAAACCGGAAGCGTGCAAACACTGCGCGTCCACGTTGACGGCCTTCCACGTACCGACCGCGGTACGATGTATTTTCACATCGCGGGCTCTGCGCGTTTGGAAAGCGGCGGTGAGAATACGTCGGTACCGATGACAAACGGGATTGCCGAAGTGCGCATTCGGGGCGAACATGCTGGTCCCGCGCTCGTAAATTTCACTCTTCACGCGTTGCTCGACGTTGCTGAAGGCGGCGGATATGTGTCAACGGGGCATACGAAAACGCGCGAAACGCCGCCGCCGGGGCAGCGATACACACCGCCTCCGACGCCAACGCCCACGCCCCTCACTCCGGGTGACATCGGTAAGCCTGTGATTTATGGCCATGACGATTATAGCTGTCAGACGCGGGTCTTGGATGCCTGGATGGAGCCGACTCAAGGCGTTTGGCAAGACGATGTCATCTTTCCGGACCAAGACGGTAAGCAATATGTTCGCGACAAAGATTCTTCGCGCATTTTATATCATGCGGAACTGCCCCTTATCCAAAACCGCGATACCGTGCTTTCCGGAGTCACTCACTATCTTAAAAACGGGACGCCAACATATATCAATGACAGAAACCACATTGTTTTTAATCTCCGAACCAACTGCACGCGCAATCTAAAGGTTCATTTCCATTTTATCGCTGTCCAAACAACATCCGTGGCTGAATGGGATGATTCAACCAAGATGAACGCCCCGCTCGCCGGAGCTCCATCCCAGAAGCCCCGGATTGTTCGAATTGCCATTGATGCCGAAAAGGGCGTGCCGCGGGGTAAACCCTTCCAGTTTGTCCAGAATTACACGCGGTATCAAATAACCGCAAAGGTTTTGGACGAACACGATATTCCGACCGGTTTAAAGATGGATGTCGACGGAGACGTGGTGCCAGCATATGGATTTTCGGTACACTTTGTTCCCGTTATTCTGTCCCGCGAAGACAATTCACCCATTACCGAAGATCTCTTATCGCGTTTAGCACAACGCGGCGCAGAGGACGCCAACTGGATCGGCGACTATTATCCAATCCCGGCCAAAGCGATTTACGGTGTTCTCGAGGATCCGGTAATCATCGTGAGTAAGAATGTTCCCGGCAAGGCAGCAGGCTCTCGCGACCAGGCATTGCTCGACGGCATCAACGACCGTCTCTCGGTGCAGACGATGTTGGAGAATGGGGGTCGCGTCGTCGCCGTGATGACGATTCGCCAGTTCCACAAAGACTTTGCAGAACCAAAGACAGCGGCGTACACGGCACTTACGAAATTCCAAAATAACGGCGGAAAAGCATTCAACAATAAATTCATCGTAGAACCTGACAATTACACTGATACCGTAACGACGGCGCATGAGGTGGCTCACACTCTTGTTCCCGGGTGGATGAAAGTTACGCAGAATCAAGTAATGCCGGCGATGGAAAGCCAGTGCAAGACCGCGCAGTACCATGACAACTTCAAGGACTGGGCTTATGGTCTGCAATTGAACTTCCGAGGTTCGGATTGGCGGCTTCCAATGCGTGCGCGAACGCCGATTATGAGCGGCGTTACGGCGCTGCCCTGGATCGCTCAATGTACGTATTGGCTACTTACCGATGTTCTGCGAAACGTTGTGCCGGATCCACCCTTGATACTCGTTAGAGGATCGCTCAGCCGCAGCGGAACCCGCATCCATGGAACGCTTGGACCGGAGTATGATCTGCGAGGCGTGCCGAGCTTAACGGCGCACGGTCCGGGCCAATACACGATTGCGCTCAAGAATGCGTCCGGCGCGGTCATGGCAACGTATGGATTCGATGCAATTTGGAGGCCCGTGGATTCGGAGATCGAGCGCAACACGTTCCCATTTGCCTTTACGGTTCCGGCCCACAGCGGTGTACGTACCGTCGAAGTTGACGGTCCGAACGGCGCGCTGGCGACATTTCTGCGATCGGATGTGGCACCGTTCGCTCAGATCCGGTCCCTGATTAGGAGCGGCAAGACCGCAACGATCGAGTGGAATGCCCCTGCGACTAGCCTAAGTACGGTGTTGTATGCGGCCAACCGCAAAGATTACATTGGCAAAGCATTCGAGACGCAAACTCGGCGCCTGATTTTTAAGGTGGCGGGACGAGGTGGACTGGTAAAGCTCATCGTCGCCAAAGACGGACGCAGTACTGAAACGGTCCGGATACTGCCGTAGCGGGTAGCTACTGATTAATGCCCAGCGCGTAGGCCGCGGTGCGCGCTCCGAACGTTCCGAATCCTACCTGCTGGATGCCAACCGCTGCATCGGCTCGCGACACCGTCTTTTGTGGATCGAATATTTTTGTGTTGCCGAAGATCCGGTTGACCTCATCGACGGCCATACTTCCTCCGCCGCCGTTGTTGGTCTGAAAAGCGGCCCAATACGGCTTTGAGACTTTGTCCCGATCGGCAAATGGGACCGGCATGTTGTTCCATGTCGACGGCGGCCCCGCTTTGGGAAGCGGCGCGCCTTCGGCGCCACGCGACACGAGAATCGCGATCATTTCTTCGCGGGTTAAATTGCGATTCGGTGCAAAATGTTTTGCATCTATCCCGATCACGAATCCGGCATTCGCCATACCTTGAATGTACTTGAAGTCCGGACTGCTTTTCGGAACATCGACGAACGTCTGATCGCTGTTGGGCTCCGCTAAGCGGATCGTTTTTGCAGCGTTGTCTTTGAAATAAATGTTGTTCGCAAGAACAAGCCAGCGTACAAACTCCGCGCGTGTAATGAGCCCATAGGGATTGAATTTGCCGCTCCTACTCGGGAAAATGCCCAGAGCGGCTTCTTGTTTTATCGCGGACTCGGCATAGGTGCCGCTGATGTCGGTGAACGTGACATTCGCCAGCGGATTGGCGGTACGGGTCGCTGTTGGAGCCGCGACCGCCGCGGCGCTGACGACCGCTGTGGGCGTTGCGGCCGGCGATGGCGGCGGCGATGCCGAGGCTTGTGATGATTGCTGGTTACCTCCGGAACAGGCCGACAAAGCAAGAGTCAAAACGAGTAGAACGAGACGGCGCTCCATCCAAATGTTCTCCTTTGCGACGGCGGTTCGAGCGTTGGGGAATGCTCCCTTTGCCCGCCAATAATAGGTCGAAAGTCTCACCCGAGGAGGCTGCTTTGGTGGCCCCCAACTCCTATGTCATGATGCGACGGCATGTGCTCATCTGCGCCGCCTGTTTGGGTTTTCTGCTGCAGCTGCCGGCAGTCGGCGCGCAGAATTCGCACATCGTCGGTGGGGTGAATTTCGACGAACTCGATCTTGGCAATGGTCATCGCTTGCATCACGGGACATACACCCAAGACGACCCCAACATTACCACAACCCTACAAGACGTGTTCCATGGCGCCGTCGATGGAAAAGTTGTGGCGGTTGTTTTTTTCCACGATGAGTTGCCGGCAACGGGCTATGATGAATCGATTACGGCCTTCCAAGTCGAGAATGGGCATGCAAAGACTCTCGGTTCGATTGGTGAGTTTAGCTATTACAACGATAGTGGGCCGTATCCTGACAAATGGTTCTATGTGAATTTTTCGGGCGGCCTATTGTACGCCGACGTGTGGAACGCCGAAACGCGCTGTGATAAAAAGCACGACTGGATCGCATCGACTTACGCTATTCGCGCGGGCAAATGGATGCGCATCAACCAGCTCCGCCATCATCGAGATTCATTGCCATTCGCGTGCGCTGATTTCATTACACCGAGTCCGGCCGACGCCGCATACAATCGAGCGGTCGCATACGAGGACACGGGAAAGCAGCCCGCGGTCGCTATCGCGTTGTGGACCAAGGCTTTGCAGATCGAACCCGACGATCCCGAGGCGCTGGACTTTCGCGCGCGCGACTACGAAAAACTCGGTCAGTACGATCGCGCGGCCGAGGACTTTACGCGCGAAATTCAGGCGAGAAGCGGCACGGCCGTGGTATCGCTGTACAATACGCGTGGGATCGCATACGACCATTTAGGCAAACACAACCTGGCGCTGGCCGATTTCACGCGCGCCATTAACAGCGCACCAACCAAAGAACTTTACTATGATAATCGCGCCGCCCTGTTATTTAAAATGGGACGGTACTCCGATTCGGCGCGCGACTTCCTGACGGTCTTCAAGATGACGCATAACCCAGGAATCGCGCTACTCGCTCACATTGCTCGCCGGCGAGCTGGCGCAAACGACGCTGCGGAATTCGCCGCTAACGTTGGCGGTGTCCGCAATCGCGGCGCTTGGCCGGATCAACTTATCGATCTGTATCTCGGAAAAGCGAGGCCGAACGACGTGATTTCCGCCGGCACGCGCGCGGGCGACAAGTGCAATACGCAGTTCTTTGTCGCCGAATGGCAGATTTTGCAGCACAATGCCGCAGCTGCAAAGCCGTACCTGATGCAAGCGAAAACGTGCGGCTCATCAACGATGCCGGGGTACTTAGCCGCCGCCGAGCTCGCCCATCGTCCCTAGTTACAACAATTTGCGGACAGCGCGCATGAAGGGCGCGAATCTGGCATTGCTGCCGTCGCTTGACGGCAGTCCGGTATAAACGACGACGACGTAAGAGGCGCCATTCTCTGTCTCCACAATTCCGCCGTCGTGTGTTACTTCGTCGGTGTCGCCAGTCTTATGTGCGAAGCGATCGCCTGCCCGTAGTCCAAGCGATAATTTATTGTTCCATTC
Source organism: Candidatus Rubrimentiphilum sp. (assembly GCA_035934355.1). Taxonomy (GTDB): domain Bacteria; phylum Vulcanimicrobiota; class Vulcanimicrobiia; order Vulcanimicrobiales; family Vulcanimicrobiaceae; genus Rubrimentiphilum. The sequence continues at coordinate 12,285 of DASYYA010000228.1, forward strand.
CTGACGCGCCAGAATGTCGCGCAGCACCGCAGCGTACGGCACTTCGTCACGCGCAACCAATGCGAACAGCTTTGCAGCATCGCCGGCATTATGCGTATTTCGATGAACGCCATCCCAGAGCGGATCGTTAATGAGCGGCTCGCTGCCGGAGAGTTTACGATAGAACGCAGTCTGCGCTAAACCGAAGCGCCGCTGCACAGTTTCCGTGGCCCGGCTACGATCCAGCACATCGTACAACATATTAGTAGCCACGTTATCCGAGATCGTGATTGCCAGTTCTATGAGTTCTTGCAGCGTCGCGACATAGCCCGGCACCAGCGGCGACGGCTTGTCGTTGGCTGTCATGTTGGCTTCGGTAACGTCAAGTCGATCATCGAGCCGCAGCTCGCCGTCGCCGACCAAAGCGAAAGCGGCCGCCGCCAACGGCGTCTTGATCATGCTTGCCGGATAAAAGTAGCGGTCCGCGTCGATGTGAATGTGCGGACCGGAGCGATCGAGGCTCTCGACGACGATCGACGCCGGCGCTAGGCCGGCGTCGATCGCTGCCGCCGTTACTTCGTCAGCGGTAAGCATCGCCGCCTAAAATATTAGAGTGTTTTGACGATCGCCTTCAGTCCGGTTCCGAGGTAGTAGCACGTGCGCCCGGTCGACACGACAAAATCTACGTTGGCGCCGCGCCCGAGTTTACGCGTCATGTTGAACCCGTCGCGTTGGCCAAACCGTGCGATCACGTTTGAGTAGAGCTTCTGGCCATTGAGCACGATTGCGACCGGGTGGCGGTTGCCCGTCGTATCGATGCCCAAGAAATCACCCTGGATTTGATACGTTCCAGCCTTCGGTGCCGTCCAACGCGTAGCGACATTCGCAATCGCTTGCGGGTCCATGTCGTAATGATCGGCCGGCAGACGGATCGTGAGCCATGTGACGGGACGGCCGGTCCTGCTTGCTAGTATGGACGCCGAGTTGCACGTTGGTTTGCCGTTCCACCGGCAGATGAGCCCGTTTGCGAGACACACGCTGTTGACATAACGCAACAGCGAACCGGTGGCCAGATAACTCCAAGTGCCATTCGGTTTGCGCGCCACGGAAAATTGTCCGACGGCGCTATAAACGGGTTTTGTTGGGGCGGCGGCAACCATATTTGGCAATAGCGTCGCCAAAAGAGCAACGGCAAAAGAAAATTTCATTGTTGTCCTCCCGGAACGAACAAGCTGGCATTCGGTCCCCCGCTATGAGCAACCCGTACGCGAACGCAAGGCAGCGGGCGCACATTTGCAATTGCGCTTAGATTTGCAAGTGTGCACTTGCATCGGCGGCCGAGGAATGTTAGGATATGCAAGTAAGTACCCGCACTCATTTTAGGATTTATGAAAACGAACACGACCAAGCAATCGCTCACCCTGGGCCTCGTGGCCGCCCTGGTCCTCGCGGCGCCCGTCGGGGCCGCGCAGTCGGCGCCACCGCGAACCGCGGCCGCTGTTATCAGCCGGATTGCCGCGCGCAATCCTTCGCTGCATTCTTTTGAAACGCGCGTGCATGTGCAGATTCACATGACCAGTTTTCCTTGGCTATCCCCGCATTTGGACGGCACCGCGTACTACAAGAGCCCCGACAAGTACGAGATTGTCTTCGACCACGTTCCGAGCTACGCGCACGGCATCGATCGGCTCTTCGGTGACATCGGCGACGCCATTGGATGGCAACGCGATTGGAACGTCAATTACATCGGCCTCCAAACGATCGGCGGACATCCGATGATCGCACTCACCATGACAAAAAAAGTTCGCAGCGATCAAATTAAAGAAGCGCTGGCGTATGTCGATCCCGCGACGTACGAAGTAGTGCGCATGGAATGGCACTACTTCAATGGCGGTCATGTCGTTATGACTCAAACCTATCGCGAACAAGGTGCATATAGCGTGGTCGCCTCGCAGCACGCGGACATCTCCGTTCCGTACGCCCGTGGGGTTGCCGATTCGGGCTACGACCGCTACGCAACCAATGTGGCGGTGTCCGATACCGTGTTCACCGGCGGAAAGAAATAATGTTAGCAACCCGTTCTACTGAAGACACGCATCAACGGCTCTTAAGCGCCACGCGCACGCTGCTCGCGCAGAAGGGCCGGCGCGGCACGACGACCCGCGAAATCGCCGATCTCGCCGGTCTCAACGAAGCGACGCTTTTCCGGCACTTTGGCAGCAAAGATGCGCTGGTCGAAGCCTGTGTGGCGCACTACTGCACGGCCGAAGAACTCGAACAGCTGATGGCCAGCCTCGACGGCGATCTCGAAAGCGATCTGCGCCGTATCGGGCTCGCACTGATCGCGCGTATGGAGAATTTGCGCGACCTCATTGTGATGTCGCTTGCAGAAGCGGAGACCGACGGACCGGTCGGCACCGCGCCCTGGCGCGGCCCCATTGCCATCCGCCAACTCCTCACGGAATACATGACCAAGCGTGTCGCTGCAGGTGAACTCGAAGGCGACCCGGTTTTCCTAGCGCGTTTTTTTATGGGAATGATCTTCGCTCACGTCATGGGACGCAAGAAGTTTCCACTCGAGTATCCGTCGGATCCGCAGCAAGTGCTCGAACTGCAACTCCGTGTGTTTTTGAACGGTTCCCGGGCAAAGGTGGAACGCTAATGGATACGCGAGAACAACAGGCCCCCGTCACCCGCGGAGATCTGCCAACCGATGGCGCCGGCGCCGATGGTGCGGTCGCCGAAGCGAAGCCACGCAATTTGCGTCCCTGGTTCATTGCCGGCGGCGTTGTGGTCGCGCTGCTCATTCTCTTTTATGGAATACGCTGGTACAGCTATGCGCACGTGCATCAAACCACCGATGACGCACACGTCGATGCGAATACGGTTTTGGTGACCAGTAAAATCAACGAACGCGTCGATCGCCTCTTAGTCGACACGGGCCAAACGGTGCATAAAGGCCAGGCAATCGTCATCCTCGACAACGTCACGGAAACTGCCGCCGTGGATCAAGCGCGCGCCAATCTTGAGCTCGCGCTCGAATCGATGCAAACGGGCGCGCAGCAAGGTGCCGGGGCGGTCAATCAGGCCGAGGCGCAGGTCCAAAGTGCGGCCGCTGAAGTTCCGCTGGCGCAAGCGGGGGTCTCTGCCGCTCGAGCGCAGGTGGAAGCAGCGCAGGCCGCATTGCCCGGCGCGCAGCAATCGCTCGCGCGCGCGCAAGCCGATTACCAACGCACGGCTTCGCTGGTTAAGTCCGGCGATCTGCCGCGCCAGCAGCTCGATGCCGCGCGCGCGACCTACGCGCAAGCGCAGTCGCAATATCGCGCCGCGCAAGATAATGTGAACGTCGCGCTTGCCAATCTGAATGCCGCCGAACAAAAAATTGGCGCCGCGCAAGCGGGCGTAAGCGCAGCGCAAGGCGGCGTACAAGCCGCCCAAGGAAAGTTGCGTCAGGCCCAAGAGCCCGCGCCGATTGCCGCAGCCCGTGCGCAACTTGCAATCGCGGAACAAAATCTGGCGAACACGCGAATCAAATCGCCAATCGACGGCTATGTCGGCGAGCGCAATGTCGAGACCGGGCAAACCGTTAATCCGGGAGCACCGATTCTTACGCTGATTCCGAACAGCGTCTTTATCACCGCCTATTATAAGGAAACGCAGGTCGGCAATATGCATGTCGGTCAGCCCGTTGACATCGGCGTCGATGCGTATAAGGGCGTGAGCTTCCACGGCCGCGTGCTCGCGATCAATCCGGCGTCGCAAAACACCTACGCGCTGGTGCCGTCGCAGAACTCGACCGGCAACTTTGTGAAAGTGACGCAGCGCATTCCGGTCAAGATCTCGATTGACGACGCGGACTGGCAGAAGTATCCGATGCGTCCGGGGATGTCGGTCGTTACTTCCGTTCTGGTCAAGTGATACTCGCGGCGATTCTGCTCGCGGCGGCGACCGTTCCGACGCCCGCCCCGCAGCCGGTCTTGCCAAAACTGCCGGCGGTGGCACCCGGATATACCGCTCCGGCGATTCCGGTAGCATCGCCGAATGTGATCGGCGTCACGCAAAATGCGTTCGTCGGTATTTCGCTTGAGAACGCGGTCGGTATGGCGCTCTCCAACAATCCGGATCTCGCGATTGCGCAAGCGAACCGGCGCATCGCGAATTATCAGATCGTGGCCGCGCAGGGCGCGTTCGACGTACGTTTTATGGTCGAGCCGCAATACCAGTATGTCACTCAGCCGCCGCAAAATGCATTCTTTGCCGGCCCGAATTTCGGACCGATCGTACAGCGCAACACGTCGCTGACGACCGGCGTCCAAGGGATCACGCAAGGCGGCCAAACCTATTCGCTCAACGCTTCGGGGCGGCAGACCTACGATAATACATCGATCAACTCGTTCAATCCGTATTATCCGACGGTCTTCTCGGTCAATTTTTCTCAGCCGTTAGCGAAAAATCGAGGCATCAACGACGCCTCACGTGCGTTGCAACTGGCGCAGATCAACGCGCAAGCGTCAAACGAACAGACGCTGGTCACGACCTCGAGCACGATCGCGCAAGTCGAAAACACGTATTGGGATTTGGTCTCGGCGTGGCGCAATGCCGCCATCCAGGAGCAAGCGCTGCGCGACACGATTACGCAACAGAACAGCAACGTACGGCAAGCGCGTCAAGGTACGCTCGCGCCGATCGACGTCGTGCAAGCCAACACGCAGATCGCGGTCTTTCAGGAGAATCTCTATGCCGCATTGCAACGGGTGGCGTCGTTGCAGAACCAGTTAAAATCGCTGCTCAGCGATAATCCGAACGACGCGATTTGGAATGCCAATCTGGTTCCGACTGCTGCGGTATTGCAGTTGCCGCAAGAACCGGCGCTGACCGATCTGGTCATGACAGCGCTGCGCAACCGGCCCGAGATCCCGCAGATTCACGCCCAGCGCGCCGCGGCCGACGTCAATCTGCAATACGCGGAAAATCAGACGAAACCACAAGTCGATCTGCAACTTGGTTATACCAGTAATGGCTTTGCGGGTACCCCGACCAATCCGGCGTCGAGCCCGTTCTTCGCCAGTCAAGCGCAGCAGCTGATGGCGATTAACCAATTGATCGCCGCGGTCAACCCGACGCTGCCGCCGTCGCAACAGATTCAGCCGATTCCGAGCTCGAACACTCCCGTCCCGAGTTATCTCTCCGGTGGCCTGACGCAATCGATTCGCAATTTGCTGAACAACAAGTTTCCGGTTTACGCCGCCGGCGTGCTGGTCTCGTTTCCGATCGGCGATCACACCGCTAAAGCGGATCTCGCGATCGCGCAACAGCAAGAACAAGTCGCGCAGATCCAAGAAGCCAATACGATCCAGAAGATCACGGTCGAAGTCCGTAACGCGTTGCAAGCTTATCAAAGCGCGCTTTCGCGGCTTCAGGCCGCGCGTACGGCGCGTCAGGCGGCTGAATCGGTACTGGCGAGCGAACAGCGGCGGTTTCGCGCCGGCGAGTCGACGACGTTTCTCGTGCTCCAGCGCGAAGTCGAACTCGCGAACGATCGCGGTCTCGAATTACAAGCTCAGACGGATCTCAACAAAGCGGTTGTCGAGCTGCAGCGCGCGACCGGAACGATTCTAACTCGCTAGCTCGGCCGCGGCGTCGCGATCGACGAGCCAGGTCAATTTTCCGTCGATCGGTGCAACAATCTGCACCGGATATTTCAGCGGCTCTTGTGGTCCGTGCAGTACCTCGCGCAGGACGTGTGCCTTCTCGGCGCCGCCGATCGCAAGGGTGACGGCGCGCGCATGATTGACGACGCGCGGCGTGACAGTGAGCCGGTGTGATTTTACCTTCTCGACGTAAACCGCGCGCACGAGTCGATCGTCGTCGGTGAGCGGATCGCTTCCGGGGAAGAGCGACGCGGTGTGGCCGTCGGGGCCCATGCCTAAGAGCATCAGATCGAAGCGCGGTGGATCGCCCAGCGTTTCGATCAGCAGCTGCGCGTACGCGCGCGCGGCGTGCGCCGGTTCGTCTTCACCATGCATGCGATGGATGTTACGCGCGAGGATCGGCACGTGGCCAAGCAGCGTTTCAAACGCCATTTTATAGTTTGAATCTTCGTGCTCGGGCGGCACGCAGCGTTCGTCGCCAAAATAAACGTGCACGTTCTCCCACTCCACAGCGGTGCGCCGCTCATCTGCGAGTAGCGCATATGCCGCTTTGGGCGTGTTGCCGCCTGAGAGTGCAATGCTAAAAGTGCCGCGTTGTGCGATCGCGTCGCGCGCCTCAATAACGAACGTGTCGGCGACGGCCTCGGTGAGTGCTTCCTTCGATTCGAGGACGAGAAGCTCGCCGTTCACCCGGCGCTGTCGAGAATCGCACACCCCATGTCGAGCGCGCCACGAAAGACCGGGTCGCGTCGCGGCACGAGCATCGCCTGCTCGACGAGCGAAACGAGATCCACATCGACAAGTGGTGCGCAGCGCCGTTCGCGACTGGGGTTTCCGCTGACGGTCAAGCAGACCAAATCAGGCGCGCTGGGATCGAGCTCCGCGCGAAACTCGCACGCTTTGCTGCGCAGCACGACGCTGTAGACCCGCCGTGGCTCACCATTCTTGGTCATTGCGACGTTGATCGTTGTACCCTGGGGATTGCAGAGCTCGTGGTCGCCGCAGGGCTTCCATTGCAATCGGCTCGCGAGCCAGCCGGCCAAATAGTACGCTTCGGGGTCCGATCCGCTGACGATCTCGAGACGCGTGATCGCCGGCAGTTGCGCGGCCAGTTCGGCGTCATCGAAGAATTGCGCCACCATGTCTTGCCATGGCAGCAGGCGCAGATACGACAGATCGCTCATCGCGTGATCTTCGGCCGCGGCGATCTGCGCTAATTGATGCATCGCCGCTTGGGAATCGGCCGCGCGCGAACAATCGACGACGATCGTTTGTGCGAGCGCTCGCAGCATACCGAACCGCGCGTCGCTCAAATCCTTGCCCGCCCAAAAAATGGCGCAGCCGACATGGGGGATCAGCAGGTCGTGCACCACCGATCGCAGTTCGTCCGGCTCCAACGCGTCGATCCCCAGCACAATCTCCTCGGATTGCGTGAGTACGGTGTCGTCAATTTGCGTGCAGCTGGTCTTCACGCGGCGTTCCCGCGTCCCGCACGCGTCGAGCACGATGGTGCGCAGCGGATGCTTCAGCGTAAATGTTTCGAGGCGGCTGATGATGCGCTCGAGGCGCTCCGGGTCGTCGATAAAGGCGACCACGTTCAGCGTGCTGGTTGAAACGCCCGGACGGTCGCGCCGCCGTTCGGAGAGTTCGTCGAGCAGCTCCACTGTATTAATCGCGGTCATAGCGGGCGCCAGTGCGGATTGAGTTTGCTCGCGGCCTCCGGCCCCTCGCTGCCGGCCGCATAATTCGGAAAAGTACGATCTTTAATCGATTGCCAGACGTCCAGGATCGGCATCACGATCTCCCAGGCGCGCTGGACCGCGTCCCAACGCGTAAAGAGTGTCATGTCGCCCCGCATCGAATCGGCCAAAAGGCGTTCGTACGCGGGCGCCGATTTCACGCCGAACCCGGTTCCGTAATTAAAGTCCATGGTGACCGCGCGAATGTGATTTTTTTGGCCCGGCACCTTGGCATTAAACCGAATCGACACGCCTTCATCCGGCTGGATTTTGACGACCAGCAAGTTTTGCTCGATGGCGTCGCTTTTTTCGCCGAAGAGCCGGTGCGGAATCGGGTTGAACGCGATCGCGATCTCCGACATTTTGCGGGCGAGCCGCTTCCCGCTGCGTAAGAAAAACGGCACGCCGGCCCAGCGCCAGTTGTTGATGTGCAGGCGCAAAGCGGCGTACGTTTCGGTATTGGAATCGGGCCGAACATCGGGCTCTTTGCGGTAGGCCGGCGCGTCTTGGCCACCGACGACGCCGCTGCCGTACTGGCCGCGCACCGACATGCTGAAAACGTTTTCCGCAAAAGGCGGTTCGATAGCGGAGAACACTTTGTATTTTTCATTACGAATCGCATCGGCATCGGAACTTGCCGGCGGCTCCATCGCAACCAGCGCCAGCAGATTCAATACGTGGTTCTGAATCATGTCGCGCAGCGCACCCGCGTTATCGTAGTATGCGCCTCGTTTCTCGACTCCGAGCGTTTCCGCTGCGGTTATCTGGACGGATTGAACGTAGTTCCGGCTCCAAATAGGCTCGAATATCGTGTTGGCAAAGCGCAGAGCCATAATATCTTGGACGGTTTCTTTTCCCAGATAATGGTCGATGCGATAGACTTGGTTTTCGATGAAGACTTTTTCGACTTCGGCTTGCAACGCGCGCGCCGAGGCGAGATCGGTGCCAAACGGTTTCTCGACGACGATCCGGCTCCAGCCCTCGGAATTGCCCGCGGGATCCAGTCCTGCATTTTTGAGCTGCGCGACGATCTTGGGGAAGACTGACGGCGGCGTCGCCAAATAGTAGAGCCGGTTCTTGCCGGCACCGGACTCTTTGTCGGATTCGAGACGCTTTTTAAGCGTTTCGAAGTGCGACGTGTTGTCAAAGTCGGCAGTGATGTAACTGATGCGCTGCGCGAGTTCGTTCCAGAGCGACTCCTTGACTGGTTGGCCGAGTACGTCTTCGACAGCCTTTTTGCAATAGTCGCGGAATTGGTCGTCGGTGAACTTTGTGCGCGCAAATCCGATCAGGCCAAAATTCGCCGGCAGAATGTCTTTGAGCCGTAAGCTGTACACTGCAGGTATCAGCATCCGCTTGAACAGATCGCCGCTCGCGCCGAAGAAAACGATCGTGCACGGATCGGTGATGCGATTGGTTTCGATGCCTTCGCGCAGCGGATTGACCGCAACTTGCGCCAGGCCATCGCCCTTGAGCTGCGGTGCAGCTTGTGCCATGTTTATTCGGCTTTAACGGCGTGTCCGCCAAACTCGTTGCGCAACGCGGCAATCACTTTCGCGCTAAACGACTCGTCTTGGCGCGAAGCAAAGCGTGCGAGCAACGAGAGCGTAATCACCGGCGCGGGCACATTCTCGTCGATCGCGGCCTGCACGGTCCAACGTCCCTCGCCCGTGTCGTCCACCCAGCCGCGAATCTTCTCGAGATTCGGATCCTTGTCGAATGCAAGTACGGCTAAGTCGAGCAACCATGAACGCACGACGCTCCCGTGACGCCAAATCTCCGCGAGTTGTTTGAGATCGAATGGAAATTGCGAGCGTTTGAGGATCTCAAACCCTTCGCCGTACGCTTGCAACAAGCCGTATTCGATGCCGTTGTGCACCATTTTGGAGAAGTGGCCGGCGCCCGGCGGCCCCACATGTGCGTACCCGCCTTTGGGCGCGAGCGTCAGAAAAATCGATTCGCAATGTTTGACCGCGGCGGTATCGCCACCGACCATCAAACAAAAGCCTTCCTTTAATCCCCATACGCCGCCGCTCGTGCCGGCGTCGATGAGTGAAACGCCTTTCGCTTTGCAACGTTCGTAAGCAGCCAACCCGTCTTGGTAGTTGGTATTGCCGCCATCGATAATCATGTCGCCGTTACCCAGCACGCCCAATAATTGGTCGATCGTATCGTCGGTCGGCTTTCCCGCGGGCACCATCAACCATATAACGCGCGGGGTTTGAAGTTTCGCTACGAGATCCGATAGCGACGTGGCCCCAACTGCGCCGTCGCCGGCGCTGCGTTTCACGGCGTCGGCGTTGCGATCGAAAGCCACGACGGAGTGACCGGCTTGCAGAAGACGCGTCGTCATGTTTGCACCCATGCGCCCGAGCCCGACCATGCCTAACCGCATTAGGTGCGCACACTCAATGCAGAATCGATCGCCGCGTTCAACGCGTGCAAGCCACGATCGACGTCGCCTTTCAGATGCACGCGGACGCCACGGCGATTACGCTTGTCAAGGGATTGCAGATCGCCGAGCGCTTGCGCGGCGAGCAGCGTGCGAAACGAGACGCGCATTCCCGGGATGCTCATATCGTCTTTTGAGTCGGCGGTGATCTGAATGAAGACGCCGGTGTCCGGTCCGCCTTTGTGCTCTTGTCCGGTCGAGTGCAGAAAGCGGGGGCCGAAGCCGACGGCGGTCGCACATTTGGTGGCATTGCGGACCCTCAGGCGCATCTCTTGCAGCGCGGAGGCGTGCGCCGCATTGCGCGCGATGTACGCACAAAACGCGACGTAATCGCCCGGTTTGGTCTCGCCGAAAATGCCGGCAAACGCCGCAGCCGCGTCGTGTGCGTGAACGCTTTCGCTTCCGGAAAGAAATGCAATGTCAAACGCATCCGTGCTAACATCCGCTGCCGGCTCGTCGAATTTCCCGCTACTCGCAAATTGTTGCAGCAAGGCTTTGGTGTTGTCTTTGGATTCCTGAACGTTGGGTTGATCGAACGCATCGATCTGCAGAATCGATCCGGCGGCGGCCGTTGCGATCTCCCAGAGATAAAACTGGTCGCCAAGATCGTATGGGTCGTTCATCGCAAGCCGAATGATCGGATGCCCCGCATTTTGCAGTGCGCTCAAACGATCGTCGATCTCGCGCGGGGGATTGGGAAGCGTCGCGCCGACATACACAAAAACGCGATCGTCGCCATACTCATCGGGCGATCCGAGCGGCTCGCCTTCAACCGGCAAGATGCCTTTACCCATCTTCCCGGTGGACTCGGCGATCAGCTGTTCTGCCCATGCACCGAACGCTTGCACTGACGGATGCGTCACGATGGTCAGCTTATCGCGGCCCATGGTCGCAAGCCCACCGATCGCGGCGCCGAAACGTACCCCGGGCGCGTCTTTGGGCGCGACTGTTTTCGCGTTGGCGGCCAGCGTACCCAAACCGCGGTCGAGCAGGAGATTGATATCGTAGCCGGCGATCGCTGCCGGAACCATGCCGAAGAACGACAGCGCCGAATAGCGTCCGCCGATATTCGGATCGTTTAAGAAACAGGCGCGAAAGTTTTGCTCCTTGGCCTCTTTTTCGAGTTCGGTTCCCGGATCGGTGATCGCGATAAACGAGCGCCCACAATTGGCCGCGCCCACAAGCTTGGATGTTTGCGCGCAGAAATAGCGATAAAAAGCGTCGGGCTCGGTCGTGGTGCCGCTCTTGCTCGCAACGATGAACAACGTCGAGCCCAGGTCGATCGACGCTTCGA
>DASYYA010000230.1:0-4825 GCA_035934355.1 Candidatus Rubrimentiphilum sp.
CCGTCGCTGCTCGAAGTCTACATCGATAACATTCTCGAGTTGCGGCAAGATGTTCCGCAGGGTCCCTTCACCGTTCGTGACTTGCCGGCATCGGCTGCGCATTCAGATATCGTTCTCGTGTTAACCGACATCAACGGCAAGAAAACGCTGCAAGTCGCGCGCCCGTCGTACGATCCCGATTTCCTTGGCAAAAATCAACGCGCATTTAGCGTCGACGCCGGTCTGGCGCATGAAAAGGTCGATCTCGTCGGCAGCTATTATCACGGCAGCGTGTTCGACGGTATGTTCCGTTACGGAATATCGAATCGGATTACCGGTGAGATCTACGGCGAATCAATTAACGGCGAAAACTTTGCCGATGCCGGCGCCGATATGTCGCTCGGCGAGCAAGAAACGTTCACCTTCCGCATTGGTGGCGGCAACAAGCGGCATTCCAGCCAATACGAATACAACTTGCGATCGCGGAAGATCCGCCTTCGCGAACAGCTGTCGTTTAATTCCCTCAAAGAGGAGCCTTTCTTCGGCGAAGATTTTGGGGACACGGTTTCACAGATTAGCGAAACCACGGACCTGACGTATGACATGAGCCGCAATCTTTCGTTCGTCGCGCGATTGGACCGCAGGCGCAGCAACAACGGATCGAATTCGTCGGCTTTCTCGCTGCGAACGCGATATCGTAATCGGGCCATTACACTGGAACTCTCACCGCTTTATGATTTTGTGAGCCGGCGGCCCAGCGCCACGCTCACGCTCACATTTCGCGCCAGTGACGACACACGGATCGTTCAAAGAAGCGCAGTTACGACGCGTGGGCAGCGCAGCGCATCTCTCGAGTTCCGGAAGGACTCGATCGATCCGTCGGATCCGATTTCGTACTCGGCGAGGATCGCCGCAGGACGATCCCAAGATCGGCGCTTTTTCATTAGCGACGAAATGCGCTGGGGCACCGCAACATTCAATTATCAGAATCTGAATGGAACCAGTATCTATGAACCCCAGTTGGAAGGCGCGCTTGCATTTGCCGGCAATCGGCTGTATCCAGTTCGCACGGTCGGCGACAACGAGGCGTTCGGCATTCTCCATTTACCTGGGCTAAAGCACGTGCGCGTTTCGATCAATTCGTCGGATAGCGGCGCAACCGATGCACATGGCGATTTGGCGCTGCGCGATCTCCAAGCGTTCCGCGACAACGTGATCGACGCGTCAACTGCCGATCTGCCAATCGATGTGAATGTCATCGAGCCGCTGCACGTCGTCCCCGCCGCAAACACGCCGGTTTTTGTCGTGATTCCCGTTCTTTCGCGCGCCGGATTTACACTCAACGTTTTTGACGAACGTGGGATGCCGTTAGATCCGGGAGGCCAATTGCAGGGCCAGAACGGCACATATCCTGTCGGTTATAACGGACGGGTGTATGTCACCGGAGTTGGTCCTGGAACGCAAACGCTGACTGGAACGGCAAACGGCGTGGCGTGCACGTTGCAAATCACCGTGCCGGCAAACATCCAGACGATCCCCGATTTAGGACGCCAAACGTGCCGAGCTAACGCAGTTCCAAAGTAAAATGCGCTGGTTGCTCCCGGATGGCCCAGCACTCGTGGAAACTGCGCGATTTCCCGTGCTGCGCGTTCCAACAGACGCGTCTGCCGCTGCTTGGGATTCCAATCGTCCAGCTCCCCTGCTTATCGGTGACGCCGCTCTTTGGGCTTCCGTCAATAATCGCCGTGATACTTACGCCAGGCACCGCACCTCCATGCTGCATCACCGTAACCGTTACCGGAAAAAGTTTGGCATAGGCCGGCGAGCAAACTGCAAGCGCTAACATAACCGCGCAAATAAAACCTCCGGGTAAGCGTTTCATTTCTCCGTCCTGTCAGCATCGTGGAAGGTTCCACGCGCGGCACTGCGATCGAGTTCCAAGTCTTCCAAAAAATAATACACGATCTTGCGATCGTCAAAGCCGACTTTGGCGAGCTCGCTGCCGTTCATTATTACGACTTCGTGAATGTGTCCCGTCTTGCCGGCATATTCGTAGTTCACCGCGGTATATCGCGTGTCATCGGGTTTGGGCCGCGGTGTGGCCTTCACGCCGCGCAGCGGGGTGTTGTGCCGGTGCATGGAATCGCAATTCGTGAGGTTTATTGCATGATCATTGAATATCGCGGAAAGCGCCCGAAAGTGCACCCGTCGGCGTTCATCGCGCCGACTGCAGTCCTTATTGGCGATGTTGAAGTCGGCGAGGAATCCAGCATTTGGTTCGGTGCGGTGTTGCGCGGAGACAACGGCCCGATTCGTATCGGGAAGCGGACGTCAATTCAGGACAACGCAGTCGTCCATGTGAGCGAGCATGGACGCACGCAAGTAGACGATGACGTCACGGTCGGGCATGCAGCGGTCATGGAAGACTGTCACATCAAAAGCTTTGCATTGATCGGCAGCAATGCGGTGGTATTAACCGCGGCAACCGTCGGTGAGCGATCGTTGATAGCGGCGGGCAGTGTGGTCGGTGAGAACGCGCAGATCCCCGATGGCGTTCTCGCCGCGGGCGCGCCGGCGGCGGTCAAAAAGCCGCTTACCGGTGAGGCGTCCAAGTGGATCGACGTCGCGGCCGACGAGTACGTAAAACTCAGCCGCGCGTACCTGGCAGAACGGTTAGGAGAGAGCTAAGGAGGCGGCTGCCGCGTAGGATGCCCTAATTGCCGGGTAGGGTCAAACATGGCCGAAATCCACAAAAACAATCCAGACGATCTCGCGCTGCGCAGGCGCCGCCTCATGGTGATCACGCGAAGCCCGTCCGCAATTCACGGTGAAATTCCCGAAGAAAACATCGCCGAGCGAGATGCGGACGATCGCGCGCGCAATCAGCGTCTGAGCGAAAGCGAAGAGTTCGGCGAACCCGACCAGCCGGCTTAGGCAAGCACTCGCATAGGCCAGGCACCCAGCGCCCCCGAACAAAGCGCGGTGCCCCTGAATGATTTGACGATCCGCGCCGCGACAGTGAACGGCTCGGGAAGTCAATCCGCCAATCTCGTCCTGGCCAGCTCTATTTTTCGCCTCGGGATTCCCGTCGCGCCAAAAAATGTTTTTCCGTCGAACATCGAGGGCCTACCAACGTGGTTTGACGTGCGCGTTTCGCCGCAAGGCTATCAGTGCCGCAGCCGCGACATCGACATTCTGGTAGCTTTGAATCCCGCCACATGGCACGCCGACGTCAAAGATGTAAAATCCGGCGGCGTTATTATTCATGAGGAAACCTACGCGGTAACCGGCGCGACGCAGCGAGATGACGTCACCTATTATGCAGTCCCGTTTGCGAAGATGGCCAAAGAACACGTGCCCGACGCCAGTTTGCGAAAATATCAAACCAACATGCTCTATGTCGGTGTCCTGGCGCAGCTGCTGAACATTCCTGGAGATGCGCTTGAGAACGCCTTGCGATCGCAATTCCGGCGCAAGCTTGCGGCCGTCGAATCCAACATGCAGGCGATCCATCTCGGCATGAATTACGCGCGCGAGCATTTGACCAAGAGCGATCCGTATTCGCTCGAGCCGATGCCAGGGGGCAACGAGGGCCTCATGTTGATGGACGGCAATGCCGCGGCAGCGCTTGGGTGCCTGATGGCCGGCTGCACGGTCGTCGCGTGGTATCCTATTACGCCGTCGTCGTCGCTCTGCGAATCGTTCATCCAGTATTGCGATCGCTATCGCGTCGACCCGCAAACCGGCGAGCGCAAAGCGGCGATTATTCAAGCCGAGGATGAACTCGCGGCCATCGGCATGGTCTTCGGCGCGACCTGGGCCGGCGCGCGCGCCATGACGTCAACGTCGGGACCCGGATTATCGCTGATGGCCGAGTTCGCCGGCCTCGGATATTATGCCGAGCTCCCGGGCGTAATCTTCGATATTCAGCGCGTCGGGCCGTCGACGGGATTGCCCACGCGAACCATGCAGGGCGATCTTTCATTTGCATATTCGCTCTCGCACGGCGACACCAAACACATCGTATTGTTGCCGGCGACGCCGCTCGAGGCGTACGAGTTTGCAGCGCAGGCCTTCGATTTGGCGGATCGTTTTCAAACGCCCATCTTTGTGCTAAGCGATCTCGACCTCGGAATGAATCTCTGGATGACACACCCGTTGCCGTATCCGGAGAAAGGGTTTGACCGCGGCAAAGTCTTGAGCGCGCAAGAATTGGCATCGGCGCAATCGTGGGGCCGTTATCGCGACATCGACGCCGACGGAATTCCGTACCGCACGCTGCCCGGCACCGAACATCCGAGCGCCGGCTATTTCACGCGGGGTTCCGGCCACGATGAAAGCGCGCATTATTCCGAAGACCCGGACGTCTACAAACGCAATCTCGATCGCTTAGCGCGGAAGTATGAAACCGCGCGCGGCGCCGTACCGCAGCCGGTACTCGAGGAATCGGGCGTACCGTGTGGCTTGATTGCGTTCGGCACGACGCACCATGCCATCGTGGAAGCACGTGACCGTCTGGAAGCCGATGGGATTCGAACCGATTACCTGCGCCTGCGCGCCTTGCCGTTTACGCCTGAGATCACGGATTTCATCGAACGCCATGAACGAATCTATGTTGTCGAGCAGAATCGCGACGGGCAACTCTATGGGTTGCTACGCGCGGAGTTGCCGGCGCATTTAATTGAAAGACTGCACTCGGTGCGCCATTACAACGGTGTTCCGATCGATGCGTCGGCGATTATCGATCCACTTCTACAAACCGAACAAACGGAGCTCGTACCGGCATGACCGCACCCACAACCAATCTCAATGTCGCCGGGCTTCCGCGGGACGTCTACAAGGGTTT
>DASYYA010000053.1:0-2770 GCA_035934355.1 Candidatus Rubrimentiphilum sp.
TTAAGCCGCACGTGTACCTTGCCTCGTCGCCTTTTTCGGCGACGTTTGACGAAGACGCACTCCTCTTTGAAGGTGGGACGACGGTGGCGATCCAGGCCGGGTTACTGTCGGACAATGAGATTGGTGAAGCCAATGCCCAGATGATCGAAGCGCAACGCGCATCCGGAGCCTTCAGCATCTCCGGTAGCGTCTATCCGCCTTATCCGCTCGGATATTTCAAGCATCCACTGCTCTGCGAATTCTGCTATCAAAACGGCGCGGTATGGCCGTGGTTTGCGGCGCGCATGGTCCGGCAGCTCGCCGAACATGGCATGGTGCGCGAAGCATATGACGAGCTGCAACCGATGCTGGATCGCGTCATTGCCGACGCTGATTTTTTCGAATCGTATTCGCCTATTGGCAAACCGGCGGGTTCGCCAAACTTTCGCGGCAGCGCCGGCGCACTTGCGCTCGCGATCGAAGCAGTTCAAAATGCCGCCCGAAACGACCACACAAATTCGATCGCACGTTTCGTGAACGAAGTTTGGTCCTATAGCAATCTGCCGCCGGGTTACGGATGGACCGCTCGCAAAGATACGGCGACCGGCGATACCGTGTATTACGGAACGGCTCCGCCGGATGCGCAACCGCCTCTGCGCGCGGCCGAGACAGTGTACGTCGGTCCGGATTCAGCATTTTACTACTTCGGGCATCCGCCGCCGATCGCGCCCACGGATTTAACGCACCGCTGGTTTCCGCTGCATGCAGTGCCGGCGCCATAAGGGCGCAACTTTGAATGCGCCGTGAGCGTCTTGGGATTACTATGCAAGCAGAACCCTGCCCACACGTTGCGGAAATTCGCGCCGTCCAACCGTCGGCGAACGGTTGCGAAGAATGCCTGAAGACCGGCGACACCTGGGTGCATCTACGCGAATGTTTGATTTGCGGCCACGTCGGCTGCTGCGACGACTCAAAGAATACGCATGCTACCAAGCATTTTCATAAAACAAAACATCCGATCATGCGGTCGTTTCAGCCCGGCGAGGATTGGCGCTGGTGTTATGTTGACGAGCAGTTCGTGTAGATGAAGTTAGACAAAACCTTCAGAGCGAAGCTGCAAAAATCGCCCGCGAAGGGCGGGTGGACGTACGTCGTGATGCCGGGTTCGGCAAAATTTTTCGGCACCAAGGGCCTGGTTAAGATCGAAGGCACGATCGATGGCGTCGCTTTTCGCAGCTCATTCATGGCGCTGGGCGACGGACGGCACAAACTTCCGGTAAAGACCGAAACACGCAAGAAGATCGGAAAGGAAGCCGGCGACACTGTCACCGTGCACTTAAAGAAGCGTCTTAGCCGCTAAATCTCGCGCACCATCGTACGCTCGCCTGGTTCATTTGCAGCGCGATCGTCTGAGAACGCAAATCCATGTCGTGCGTAAAGCACAATTGCAGGCAGATTGTCTTCCTTGACGTCGGCCGTCACGTAGCGGGCGTTTTGGTCTTTTGACCATTGAATCACCGCCTTCACGAGCGCATCGCCGACGCCGCGTCCGCGCGCAAACGGCGCAACCCACATTGAAATGAGCTCGACGGCCTGATTTGAATCGGGCGCAGTGGCACTGACCATGCCGGCGCGTTTTCGGTCCACGTTTGCGATAATATTGAGCGGTACACCGCACAAACGATTGCGCCAGCGCGCTTCCGTGTCGCCTTGATCCAGCCACTCGTGGAGTTTGGTTCCAAATGCATGCGGCGCTTCAGCGAGCGCTTGCAATCGCAGCTCGCGCCACACTCGCCAATCATCAGCGCCAACCGCCCTTAACGTAACCACCTATTTACTAACGCGCGACGACGCAACCTCATGGTTCAAGAATTCTTGAGATCAAGCGTTGATTGGTAGCGCCAACGGGAATCGAAATCGCGATTGGCGGTCCCGGCAACTCCCGCCCGCTACCGAATAGCCCGTGAAATAAGGGATTCCGCCGGCTTCGGCTGTTAAGCGCTCCCGCCGAATGTCGGCCGGTTCCGGCCCGTCCGTGACAAAACGTGACACAAGCGCCATGTCCTCAAGAAGAATTCGCAACCTCAAGCACTACGCAACACTTGGAGCTGGTCGCCTAAATGGGGCAACGTCAGCACCACCACTTAAGGCAAGGAGCTATTCAACAATGTAACGCCGCGCTCTCTTCCGGAGAAATTATTCGAACTGACCAGACGCGATTAGAACCCTCCGCTGAAGAGGGAGCGAATCCAGATAATAGAAGCTGATCCTGGTGGAACGGATTGGTTTTAACATTCGTGACACGTACCCGATATAACGCGCCTGGCGGCTTCGCACATGCATTCGCTACTGTCGTAACCTGGAGGCTGCCGTCGCTTAATCGAACGACGTCCTTCACTCTCAGTACTGCCTCTGGTGCATTTGTGAATGTGACAGTCGTGTAACGTGCATTATCAGACGGCACGTGGCTTACGGGTGGGCTGGCAATTACAGCTGATCCTGTCGTGTTGCGCCCGGCGCATGCGATTAAGACGAACGCCGAAACAAGGGCCGATCGCTTCAAGCCGCGCACCTCACCAGGAGAGTGTCCCCGACCAGACCGCATCCGAGTAGTTTTGAGTATGCCATATCGAGCCGCAGCCGGGGTCACCTGAACCAATCGTCGTTCCAGCCACTGTCAGTACATAATTACCCGCTGCGGCGCTAGGATCATATGGAGTATGCCAAGCGAAACGTAGCCCTGTTGCTGACAACCGAGGACATTCCAAAGGTGGAAAAATTCGAGATCACC
>DASYYA010000085.1:0-6531 GCA_035934355.1 Candidatus Rubrimentiphilum sp.
GATGCCGGTGGCCCAGCCGCCGTACGCGCCGCCGAACTCCTCGGAGAGCGCAGTCAATGCGATCCTGGTTTCGGTAATTTTGAACGGATCGATCGGCTCGACACGCGCGCAATGCACCGCATGGGTGGCGTCCTCAATAGAAACGCTGTAGCCGCGATCGCGCATCGTCCGCGCAAAGTTCTGGGCGGATGCGTCATCGGTGAACGCGACCGTATGGACAATCGGGCGTTCGCGTTCGAGATCGTCGCCCGCGTCCAGCAGTGCTTGCAACGCTTTCATGTCGTTGGCAAACGCGAGCTGTTGCGCATCGGGGTAAAGGTAGTTTTGGTAAATCGCCCATAACGGATCCGATGTCGCTACCGCCTGATACACGTACTCGTCGTGAGCGCGCATGACGCCGGAAACGGCTGCGGCAATGTCGCCGCCAGGACCATAATAATGGAAGGTCCGCATTCCGCGCCCGGTCACGCGGCCGACTTCAATTAAGCCGTACGGCTCCAGGGCATGCAGAAGTTCTTCCTCGATCTGCGCAAGCGCGCGGTACTCTTGCGCGCCGGTCATCCCGTGCTCATCCGGCTCACACAAGGAGAGGGCCACCGTGTATGCGGCGGGCTTTTCGGAGATGGGCGCACTCTGCTGCAGTGCGAGATCGACTGCGACGGAGATCGGCGCACCGTCCAGCCGTGCGAAGTATGAAGACCAGTCCGCCATGGCAGCGTTCTCTTGTTCCCCGGTAGAGGCGCGGCCCTTGGGACTTGAGAAGCCTGGAGCCAGCGGTCGCAACGCCCACAAGGAGTGAATCCAATGTCTCGCCGTCTGCTCGTCACCGCCGTCGTGGCGGCGGTTCTCACCGCACCTGCCATGGCTGCTTTGCAAGTTGGCGCTAACGCGCCGGATTTTAAAGCGCAAGCCTCGCTTGGCGGAAAGGTCTTTGATTTCGACCTTGGCGACGCGCTCAAGAAAGGTCCGGTCGTCCTCTACTTTTATCCGGCCGCGTTTACGAAAGGCTGCACGATCGAAGCGCATGACTTCGCCGCCGCGATCGATCAATACAAGAAACTCGGCGCCACGGTAATCGGCGTCTCGCACGATACGATCGATACGCTCAATCGCTTTTCGGTAAGCGAGTGCCGCAGCAAGTTTCCCGTTGCCGCCGATCCGGCGCTGAACGTCGCAAAGGCCTACGATGCGGTGCTTCCGCAGAATCCGGCGTATGCCAACCGGACCTCATATGTGATCGTGCCGGGCGGAAAGATCATTTACACCTACACCGATCTAAACCCGAGCTTGCACGTCGCCAACACGCTGCAAGCGCTGCAGCAATACGAGACTTCGAAGCACTAGAAAGGCTTAGAGCGCCTTCTTTTTCGGCTGCGCGTCGAGTGCGGTGAGTTCGCGCGGCGCAATTTCGACGGGCGTCAGTTCCGGCAACTCGGCGTCAGGTAGGGACGCCAGCTCTTTGATCTTGCGCCCTTGCGGCAACACGCGGCTTTCCATCGAACCGACCGCGCTATTATATGCGCCGATCGCCTTTTCGAGACTCGAGCCCAGGGTTGCAATATGGCCGGCGAACGCGCGCACCCGATCGTACAGAATGCGTGCCGCCTCGGCAATCTTCTTGGCGTTCTCTTCTTGTTGCCGCTGCTGCCATCCAAGCGCATATGAACGGAGCAGCGCCATCATCGTCAGCGGGCTGGCAATGTATACGCCTTTGGCGGCGCCGTATTCGATGAGATCCGGATTCTCGATGCACGCCGCGCTCAAGAATGCTTCGCCCGGCACAAACATCACGACGAAATCCGCTGAATCTTCTGCCCGCCGGTAATTGCGTCGCGCCAGCTGGTCAACATGAACTTTGAATGCGGCGGCATGCGCGCGCATGCGTTCGCGGCGCGCAGCTTCATCTGCAAGCTCGGTGCCTTCCAAATACGCGTTGAGCGGAACCTTGGCGTCGACGAAGATGCGCGAGTTTCCAGGCAAATGCACCGTAAGATCCGGCCGGCCGCGCTCGTCACCGGTATCAAATGTTTGTTGCTCCCCGTAATCGCAATAGGGTTCCATTCCCGCGAGCTCGACGACGCGCCGCAATTGAATCTCACCCCATTTTCCGCGCGTTGCGGGATTGCGTAAAGCGGCTGAAAGTTGGGTAGCCGCGGTTTCCATCTTGCCGCTGCGATCGATCAAGCCGGCGATCTGCTCGCGTAACCCTTCGTATGCGCCCGTGCGTTTCTGCTCGATGTCGCGCACGAGAGCATCGAACTCAGAGAGTTTTTGGGTGACGGGCGAGACCATGGCGTTGAATCGCTGGTCGGCCAGCGCTAAAAACGAGTCGCGTTGCATTTCGGCAATCCGCGCGTTGGCTTCGTGTAATTCGGCCTTCAGGCGTCCGGCCAAAAACCAAACGCCGGCGGCGCCGGCAAATACGCCAATTACCACGGCGAACACGACGCTGAAGGAAACGAGCACGTCCTAAAGATTCGCGCTAGACGCGCAGATACTTGTTAAAGAAGGCCAACGTGCGGCGCCATGCATCTTGCGCGCTGCCGGATCGATCCGGCGGGGTTTCCATACCATACGGCGTTTGCTCGCCTTACTCTGGGATCGGTTGCTCGCGTGGGATCAATTTCGTTCACGGCGTAGGTCTAAGCATGAAGTTGTCTATGAATCGCGCCTCATTCCTGTCCGCCGCGCCGCTGGCTGCGGCGGCTTTCGCCCGCGCGCGCGCGGCGGGCGTTCCCGGCGGCTCGGAATTTGTCGAACGTCGCGCAAATTTCGATGAAGCAGCATTCGATCGGCTCGTCGGCGGCGACGCCGATATCAAGCAAGTCTGGGAAGCCGTCGCATTTCATCCGGCGATCTTCAATAACGTCAAGAACGCACTCAATGGGTTGCTCTACGGATTCGAATACGATCCCACTCGGATCAAGGTTGTTGTCGCTCCGCACGGGCCGTCAAGTGCCTATACGTATAGCGATTACATTTGGCAGAAATACCGCATCGGCGACTTTTTCGGCATCAAGGATGCTTCAGGCGCAACGATTGCACGCAATACGTTCCTGCAGCCGGCACGCGCACTCGATCGTAACGCCGTACCAGATGGACCCAACAGTTTCTATCAGGACACGTCAATCGCAACGCTGCAGCAGCGCGGCGTCATCTTCCTTACGTGCCACACCGCGGTGGAAGAACAGGCGCGCGCGCTGGTCCAGGGTGGTTACGCGCCCGCCGGCATGAGCTCGAGCGACGTTGCCGACGACATGTTGACGCACCTGATCGACGGCACGAGCGTTGTTCCGGCGATGGTCGCCGCGATCGGAGTCTTGCAGCAGCGCTATCACTACAGCTACATCACGTTGACATTCGCATGAAGTATGCCGCGCTTGCCGCGTTATGCGCCGCGATGCTTGCGGCGTGCGCTACGCAGTCGCAAAAGCCGATGGCGCTCTACGACCCAAATGCGCTCCCTACCGGCACACCAGGTCAGCTCATTGCTTATGGGCGCGAGCTCGTCGAGCACACGCGCGCGCACATGGGCTCGAATGTGGGCGTGACGATGGATTGTTCGGCGTGCCACATTGCAGCCGGGACCAAAGCAAGAGGCGGGAGCTTCGTAGGCGTGTACGGGCAGTTTCCCCAATGGAGTGTGCGGGCACATCGCATGATCGCGCTGCAAGATCGTTTGGCCGAATGTTTTCTCTACAGTATGAACGGTAGACCGCCGGCGTACACCAGTCGTGAAATGATCGCGATGGTGGCGTACATCGCGTATCTTTCGCGCGGCATTCCGGTCGGCGCTACACCCGACCCAGCGGTGAAACTCGTCAAATTCAATCCACCGCAACCTGCGAGCGCAACCCGCGGCGCGCAGCTGTACGCACAGCGTTGCGCGATTTGCCATGGCCAAAGCGGCAGGGGCAACGCGGTCTATCCACCCTTGTGGGGAGCGCATTCGTTTAACAGTGGCGCGGGGATGCACCGGCTCTGGACCATGGCGGCTTTTGTGCGGTGGAATATGCCGCAAAATAATCCTGGCTCGCTGACGCCGCAACAGGCGTACGACGTCTCGGCCTACGTCTTGAGCCATTCCCGTCCGCGTCTAGCGGGTGGCCGGAGCATCGCTTTCCCCGGCCGGCCCGCGAGATTCTTTTGAGGTTGCATCCCTGGCGGTAAAGCGGGCAATCTTGAGAAGAGACCTTATCTAATGAAAGACCGCGCTACGAATGCCTGAGACCTTGGTGCAGATCACCCTCCCCGAAATGGGTGAGTCGGTGACGCAAGGCTCGATCGTCGCCTGGCGCAAGCAGCCTGGTGAATTTATTGCCGAAGGCGACCCGCTGGTTGAAGTGACGACCGACAAGGTGGACGTCGAAGTCCCGGCCACCGCATCCGGTGTCGTCAAAAAAATTCTCGTAGCCGAGGGGGACACCGTCGCGGTGGGTGCCGTCCTCGCCGAGATCGATACGGCAACCAAAGGGGACAGCGCCAAAGCTCCAAGTACACCGGCCGCCGCAAAACCCGCCGCCACAGCTCCCGTGGCGCAACCGCCGCCAAAAGGAAACGGCGCGCCGGCGGCTGTGCGCGGCGGCGAGATCGTGGCAACGCCGCAGGCTCGGCGTGCCGCGCGGCAACTCGAAGTCGATCTGCGAGCGGTGCGCGGCACCGGACCCAATGGTTTGATCTTACGCGAGGACGTCGATCGCGCAGGAACGGCAGGCGTAACTAAGGTGCAACCGCAGCTCGCACCCTTGCCGCCCTTGCCGGCGCAAGCAAAAGTCACGCCGCTGAAAGGCCCGCTCGCAACGCTTGCGAGCTACATGGAGCAAAGCCTCGCGATTCCGACGGCGACGAGTTTTCGCACGATCGCAGTCGACACGCTCGACGGTCGCCGGCGCGATCTCAACGCCGCGATCAAAGCTGCCGGACGATCGGAAAAGGTTTCATTCACCCATGTGATCGCATTTGCGTTGATCCGTGCAGCTCGCGAGATGCCATTCATAGCATCGCATTTCCGGCGCGACGGCGATCGCCCGGTGCGTGTGGAGCCGGGAATTCACTTGGGACTCGCGGTTGACGCCGAGCGCAAAGACGGCTCGCGTTTCTTGGTAGTTCCGGTCATCAAGAATGCAGATGCGCTCGATTTTGCGGCGTTTCGCAACACCTATGAGAGCTTGGTCACGAAAGCGCGCGAAAATGCACTGACGGCCGACGAGCTGCAAGGCGCATCGTTCACGTTAACCAATCCCGGCGGGATTGGAACTGCGGCATCGGTGCCGCGCTTGATGGCGGGACAGGGTGCCATTATAGCCACCGGCGCGATCGGCTATCCGCCCGGATTCTCGCGCGCCAATGAGGCGTCGCTAAAAGCTCTCGGCATCACCAAGATCATGCAGATCACCTCGACATACGATCATCGCGTGATTCAAGGTGCGCAGTCGGGTGAATATCTGCGGCGCGTCGATGAACTGCTCCAAGGTAAAGACGGTTTTTATGAAGCGCTCTTCGCGTCGCTCGGGCTGCACGAACCGCCGACGGCAACCGAAACGATCGCCGAACCAAGAACAACGGGCGCTGCATCGGACGAAATGGTGCGCGCGGTGGCCGCGGGGATGGCGCTGGTTGCCGCCTATCGCACGCACGGTCACTTAGCCGCGCATTTGGATCCTTTGGGTTCTGCGGCGCCGGGCGATCCGTCATTGGAGCCGGCGAATTGGGGGTTGACCCCGTCGTTACAGTCTGCAGTTCCCGCCTCGGTATTGCGTGTAAAAATGCCCGGCAACACATTGGCCGATATTCTGCCGCGTCTGCGCGACACATACAGTTCGACGATCGCTTACGAAGTCGAACACATCTCCAATACCGAGCAGCGCGAGTGGTTACGCGATGCGATTGAGTCGGGC
The DNA here is from genome assembly GCA_035934355.1 of Candidatus Rubrimentiphilum sp. Taxonomy (GTDB): domain Bacteria; phylum Vulcanimicrobiota; class Vulcanimicrobiia; order Vulcanimicrobiales; family Vulcanimicrobiaceae; genus Rubrimentiphilum. The sequence continues at coordinate 5,898 of DASYYA010000085.1, forward strand.
AAATACCAGATCGCGTTTTCGGACGAACACAAACTCGATCTGCTGCTCCGTCTGACGCGCGTCGAAGTCTTCGAGCGTTATCTGCGCAAGATATTTTTGGGCCAGAAGACATTCTCGCTCGAAGGTCTCGACGTCATGGTTCCGATGATCGAGGAACTGCTCAATATTTTCGCCGCCGATGGAACGCAATCAGCGGTCCTAGGGATGGCGCATCGCGGACGGCTCAACACAATTGCGCACATCGTCAACCGTCCCTACGAAGAGATCTTAACCGAATTCGAAGCCGCGCACGAACGCGGCGAAGTCGGAGCGGCCGATGTCACCGGCGATGTAAAATATCATCAAGGTGCAGCCGGGATCTACGAAACGTCCAGCGGCAAGAAGATTCGCGTCAGTTTGATCAACAATCCCAGCCATTTGGAAGCGGTCGATCCGGTCGTCGAGGGGACGGCGCGCGCGCTGCAAACCGACCACTCGGAGCCGGTTGCCAATCTCGATCCAAAAAAAGCGATCCCAATTCTCATTCACGGAGACGCGGCATTTCCCGGGCAAGGCGTCGTGGCCGAAGTTCTCAATCTGCAATCGCTGCCCGGATACACGACCGGTGGAACCATTCACATCATCGCCAACAATC
>DASYYA010000134.1:0-3676 GCA_035934355.1 Candidatus Rubrimentiphilum sp.
ATCGAGATTCGGCGCCGGGTCGATCGGCTCGCCGCCTTGCGACAGCCGATAATATGCCGCCAGAATCGTTGGGAAGAGCGCGGCGAGGCGAATTGACTTTTCAATCTGCGCTTCGGGACTGTTATCGTTGACTTTGGGATCGAGCAGCCCAAGCGCTGAAACCGCGGTGCGGAGCGCGTCCATCGGCGCGCCATCGGATGGAAGGTCGCGGAGAATCGCTAGGAGCTCTTTGGGCAATCGGCGGTTTTGGTTGAGACGCGTGCGCAGCTCGTCGAGATGCTGTTGTGACGGCAGGGCGCCGAACCAAAGAAGATATGCGACTTCTTCAAATGTAGATGCGCGCGCAAGGTCGTGGATATCGATGCCGCGATAGATGAGCTTGCCTTCCTCGCCGTTGATCGAGGAAAGGCGCGTATCGCCGACAACGGCGCCGCGCAGACCGGCTTGGCCGCCCGCAGGCGGCGAGGCAACCGTAGTATTCATAGCCTTGAAAGCTTCCCCGGAAACCGCGCCGTGCGCGATGACTTTTGGCAGATTTTACGAATTGGGGGGCGGTGCGTAGCAAAGTAACAATCGTCGGCGCCGGCAACGTCGGCGCAACCACCGCTCATTGGCTGGCAGCCGAGGAGCTCGCCGACATCGTCCTGGTGGACATCGTCGAGGGTATCCCGCAGGGCAAAGCACTCGATCTGCTCGAGGCACTGCCGGTAGAGAAGAGTGACGCTCGTGTAACAGGCAGCAACGATTACGAGCCGACAGCAGGTTCAGACATCGTCGTTATTACCGCCGGTTTCCCCCGCAAACCCGGAATGAGCCGCGACGATTTGGTGCGCGCAAATGCGGAAATCGTGAGCGCCGCCACTTCAGAAGCAGTGAAACGCTCACCCAATTGCATTCTTATTATCGTTACCAATCCGCTCGATGCGATGTGCGAAGTGGCGCGACGCGTCAGTAAATTTCCGCGCGAGCGCGTGTTAGGCATGGCCGGTGTTCTTGATTCTGCACGGTTCTGTACGTTTGTCGCGCTCGAACTCGGCGTCAGCGTCGATAACGTGAACGCGTTTGTGCTCGGCGGACACGGCGATCAAATGGTGCCGCTGCCGCGCTATTCGACGGTCGCCGGAATTCCGATTACTGAGCTGATGGATAAAGCGACGATCGACCGGCTTGTCGATCGCACCGCCAAAGGCGGCGGCGAGATTGTCAATCTGCTCAAAGCAGGCAGCGCGTATTATGCTCCCGGCCGCTCGATCACCGAGATGGTCGAAGCCATCCTGAAGGACAAGCATAAGATTCTACCGTGCGCGGCATACTTGCAGGGCGAATATGGAATAAAGGATCTGTTCGTCGGCGTACCCTGTCAACTCAGCGCAAAGGGGCTCGAGAAGATCATCGAGATCAAGCTCACGAAAGAAGAAGAGGCGGCATTGCAACGCAGCGCGGAAGCGGTCGAGTCGTTAGTGAAAGCACTCCCATAGATGGACCATATCCACGACTTCGACGAAGTCCACTTGAGCGTGACCTCTCCCGCCGGCGCGTACACGGTGGGGAACGCCTCGTTCTTTCGTTCGATCGTGAAGCTCTCGGGCGCGGGGTTACGGTTGCACGCGCATGAGCGCGATGCGCTGGCGATGCTCGCCGCTATTCCGCATGCATTCTTTGACGAGCAAGACGATGCGCAATCGGGGCTGGGTTGGCGCGTTGTGCCGCCGAGCTCACTCGACGATTGGCCGTATTTAGAGTCGACGCCGCAGCGGCTGCGCGCCGCCCTCCAAACCGCGCGCCGAATTCTTTGGGAGAATGCCGAGCCCGCAGGTGTAAGCGCCCACGAAATTGTCGCGATCGAAAACGAGCTCGAGGAGCTCCTATCGGTATTGCGCAACGCCGAAGACGCCGGATTTCCGGTCAACATCAGTTACGTCAGCTAAGCTTTTTCTTGCGTTTTGCGTGGCGGGGAGCCTCGCGCTGAGCGGTTGCGAAAAAGCGAAAACAAACGCACACGCGAGTTCATGGAGACTTCCGGGTGCATTTCCCGGCGCGTACCAGCACGTGCCGCCAATGCCTTCGCCGACGCCGGGAGCTAGCCGAGCGATCCCACTACAGCTCGATGCGGTCACGCGGCGCAACGGCGAGATGTTCGTTCGCTGGGATGCGCCCGACGCGATCTCAGCCACTGTTTCATTTGCAGCTGACGGCGAGGAATTTCACCGAATCCTCACCACTCGCGAGCGCGCCCTTCACTTCGACGCGCCTCCGTCTCATGGCGTGCTTCGCATTTCCGTCACCGACGGCAAGCACTGGGCGTCTGCCGACGCCCGCATTTGAGGGAGAAGAAGAGGCTAACTACCGCAATTTCATCCGGTCACGAGGATGCGCTTCATCGTACTCGCGTCGTTTGTGTTCCATCGAAACATTCGTATAAATCTGCGTCGTCGACACGCTCTTATGGCCTAGCAACTGTTGAATTGTGATAAGATCGGCGCCGTTTTCGAGTAAATGAGTTGCAAACGAGTGACGTAACGTATGGGGACTTGCTTTATATTTAAGACCGCTAATCAGATAAATGTCACGGAAGAGTTTCCAGATGTGGCGCGGAGTCATGCGTTTTCCATGGCGTCCCACAAACAGCGCCGGATCATTTGTACGAGGCCGGACGGCCAGGTAGCGAGCTATGGCGTCGGCGGCCGCGCGATTCATAAGAACAATTCGCTCCCTGCGGCCCTTCCCGTGAACGCGTAGCTCCCGATATCGTAGGTCGAGGTCATTTACGTCGAGGGACGCAACTTCTGCGCGGCGGATGCCGCTCGCATAAAGCAACTCCATTATTGCATTGTCACGAAGGCGCTGCATGTCAGTTCGTCCGGCTAGACGTGTAGCCAATAGTTTGGAAACATCGGGAGCTTTAAGAACAGAGATCTTTTTTTCGTCAAGCTTCGGCCCGGGGATCTCAACTGCCGGATTATCGTGGCGGATGCCCTGCATTTTCAAGAATTTGTAGAAGGTTTTAAGCGAAGAAAGCTTCCGCCGAATCGAAACAGAATTGTATCCTCGCCGGCCCGCTAAGTCTTGGACGAAGGCGCGAATATCCGAGGTGGTTGCCGATTTGAGTTGTGGCCATTTGTGACGTTTCCGGGAATCCCCAGCGGGTGGCTCGCAATCGCCATACTTTAGGAAGCTCCCGAATAGTTCCAAATCGTAGGCATACGCTTCAAATGTGAGAAGCCCGCGTCCGCGCTCTAATTGGAAGAATGAGCCGAACTCGATAATTAGCGGATCGACGGGATGAGATTTCTCTCTTTTTCTTTTAGCGCTTTTCTTCACGATTGCCGAAGTATTGGGCTATTTCGGACACGAATCCAAACCATTCACCACGGATACGATGCTGTGCGAATCGCGCGTGAAGCTCCTGCTCGTCGCCACGCGTCCCACGAACACCCCGATAAGTTTTAGCGGAAGATGCGAGCTGGTCTGTAATGCTTGGAGCCGGCCTTGCTCCGGATGCTTGGCGCTCCATCCGATCTTGATGGCAGTAGCGCTAGCAATAGCGTAAACAAATCCGAGCGCCGGTTCTGAGGATTCTCGACTCCGAGCCTCGACCTCGCGAAGCGTTTCTTGTATAACCCGCACCGAGTGCAATTCAAGCGCGAGACTCCTGACAGCGTCCCGTGCACTCACG
>DASYYA010000137.1:0-14422 GCA_035934355.1 Candidatus Rubrimentiphilum sp.
AGAGCCCATGCATCCGACCGTTTGCAGTGCGATGCGCGCAGAGGTCGTACCGCACTGCAAACCCTCCGGGCAACGACACTTTTCCGTAGCTCTTCTTCGCTGCGTCGCTTACATAGCGCCGTGGCTATGCGCGCTCCTCGCTTCTCGATCTACCGAAAACTGTTCGTTGCGGTCGGTACACGGATTCTCCCACAGGCCTGCAAAGCGAAGGGCGATGCCCGTAAGGCGCTGAAGGCGAAATGCCCTTGGCAACTATAGCGACGGATCGACGCGCGGGCATGCGTTACTATGACGACGCCCTTCAGGCTATCGGTCGTACCCCACTGATCCGAGTGAACAAAGTCAACGACGGCGCTGCGTGTTTGATGCTCGCGAAAGTCGAGTACATGAACCCCGGCGGTAGCGTGAAAGACCGCCCGGCTTTAGCGATGCTTGAGGCTGCCGAGGCGGCCGGATATTTAAAGCCCGGCGCCACGATCGTCGAGCCGACCAGCGGCAACACCGGCACCGGCTTGGCGATGGCGGCTGCGATTCGCGGCTATCGCTGCATTCTGGTGATGCCCGACAAAATGTCGAAAGAAAAATTTGATTTGCTCCGCGCCTATGGCGCCGAAGTCGTGGTTACGCCGACCAATGTCCCGAACGAATCGCCTGAATCGTATTACGGCGTGGCGAATCGTTTGGCCGCAGAGATTCCCGGTGCATTTCAACCCAACCAATTTCACAATCAGCACAATCCGGAAGCACATTATCGAACAACCGGTCCCGAGATTTGGGAAGCGACCGCCGGTCAAATCACGCATTTGGTCGCCGGCATCGGCACCGGCGGAACGATCTCCGGCACCGCCCGTTATCTGAAGGAACAGAATCCGAAGATTCATGTGGTGGGCGCGGATCCTGAAGGCTCGATCTACTCCGGCGACACGCCGAAGTCGTACGCCGTCGAAGGCATCGGCTTGAACTATCTGCCGGAAACCGTCGATCTCAAGGTGATCGACGAAGTCGTGCGCGTGACCGATCGCGAGTCTTTTTTGATGGCGCGGCGGATTACGCGCGAGGAAGGTTTGCTCGTCGGCGGATCGTCGGGTACCGCCGCGGCCGCGGCGGTCAAACTTGCAAAAACGCTGCCGCCTGAGGCGGTGCTGGTCGTTGTCTTCCCCGACTCCGGGCGCGGGTACATGTCGAAGATATTCAACGACGAATGGATGATTGCCAACGGATTCCTCGCCGAAGGCAAACGCGGCGCGACCGTCGGTGACGTGCTGCGCAGCAAACGGCCCCTGCCGCCGATGATTACCGTCAAGGACACCGATGTCGTCAAAGACGCACTCGACCTTCTCCGGCAATACGAAATCTCGCAGATTCCGGTGATGCGCGGTCACGAGCAAATCGGCAGCATCAACGATGTCGCAGTGATGCAAGCCGTCTTCGATCGATCCGATATCCTTCACAAACCGGTCACCGAGGTGATGGGGAGTGCATTCCCGGTTCTCGATCAGGGCGAAGCGATTGAAGTCGCCTACAAGTTGCTCACGTTGGCGAATCACGCGATTGTCGTCGCGGATGAAGGTGAACCGATCGGCGTTTTAGCGCGGCAAGATATCATCAGCTACCTCTCCACTGCATCCGAACCCACGTCCAAAGCGTCCCCGTGAAGTTCACCACCAAGGCGATCCACGCCGGACAAGCGGCCGATCCGGCGACCGGCGCGACGATCGTTCCGATCTACCAAACCAGCACCTACACGCAGCAAGCCCCTGGCGTTCATAAGGGTTTCGATTACAGCCGTACTGCCAATCCGACACGCCGCGCGCTCGAAACGCAACTCGCCGCGCTCGAGAACGTTCGCTTTGCATGCGCTTTTTCAAGTGGTGTCGCCGCAACCTCGGCAGTCTTGGGGCTGCTATCCAGCGGCGACCACGTGATCGTTTCGGATGATCTCTACGGCGGGACCTACCGGCTCTTCGCTAAGGTCTATGCGCGCTATGGCTTGGAGTTCAGGTATCTCGACATGACCGATCTCGAAGCCGTTCGCAAAGCCATTCGTCCGAGCACCAAGATGTTTTGGCTCGAGACGCCGACCAACCCGATGATGCATCTGGTTGACATTCAGGCCATTGCGCAACTTGCCGGCGACGCCATCGTTGCGGTGGACAACACATTTGCTACGCCCTATTTCCAGCAGCCTATCGCGCTTGGAGCCGATATCGTGGTTCACTCGACCACCAAATATATCGGAGGTCACAGCGATGTGGTCGGTGGCGCCGCAATCACCGACGATAAGGATCTTTACGAACTCATCAAGTTTCAGCAGAACAGTTCCGGCGGCGTTCCTGGGCCGCATGACGCCTGGCTGACGATGCGGGGCGCCAAAACGCTGGCATTGCGCATGCGCGAGCATGAAAAGAACGCGCAGATTATCGCGGAGTTTCTCGAATCGCGGCCCGACGTCGATCAAGTGTACTATCCCGGATTGCCGAGCCATCCGCAGCACGAACTCGCAAAACGCCAGATGGGCGGGTTCGGCGGTATGCTTTCGTTTACACTCGAAGGTTCGGCCGAACGCGCGCGTGCGTTCGCAACCCGCCTGAAATACTTTAGTTTGGCAGAAAGTCTAGGCGGCGTTGAGTCGCTGATCTGTCACCCGGTCACCATGACGCACGGCTCGATTCCCAAGGAAGAACGCGAACGGCGCGGCCTCAGCGATCGATTGTTGCGGTTGTCGGTCGGCATCGAAGACGTTGACGATCTCCTGGAAGATCTGCGCGCAGCGCTTGAGGCCACGCAACCACAACGAGCGCCGGCGTGAGACTCTCCCTCTCAGCCGGCGTCGAGCTGAGAGTGTTGACGGCGACCGACGCGGAGGACCTGCATGCGCTTATCTGCCGCAATATTGATTGGTTGTCACCGTGGATGGAGTGGGCGCATCCCGAGTTTTCCAAAGCCGAAACGCTTCTGTTCCTCGAGCGGTCCGAACAGGGATTGCGCATGCGTAGCGATTTTAACTTCGGCGTCCGCAAGGCCGGAGAGCTCGTAGGAAACGTTGGGTTGCATGTTTTGAGCCGGCGCGATCGCACGGCGCGCATCGGCTATTGGCTCGACGAAAAAGCGACCGGCCAAGGATTGGTCACCAACGCGGTACGCGCCATCGTCGAATTCGCGTTTAACGATCTGGAGACTCACCGCATCGAAATTCGCTGTGCACCCGCCAACCGTGCAAGCCGCGCTATCCCTGAACGGCTGGGTTTTACAGAGGAAGGCACCAATCGCGAGGCGTTGCGGCTACGGGATCGCTATCAGGATTTGGTGATGTACTCTTTGTTAAGAACCGATCCCGGCGCTACAGCTTAACGCCGATTGCGCGGATAAAGAACTGCGGAAGCGTTCGCCAAATCTTTGCGTGCCGTCGCTTCGTCTATTTCCCCGTAGCGCGCGGTAATCGCGAGGGTAACGCCCCGCACGCCGTCTACCCAGACGTAATCGAAGCGTTTGATCTCATCGAACCCGCTCCCGACGCTGATTTCTTGCCAAACTGCAGGCATTCCATTGGATAGCGTCGTCGTCTGATGTTGTTTGAAAAACACATTATCGGCTGAATCGCGCAGCGAGTTCTCGGTATTCATTTCAAAGCCCGCGAGCGAGGCGTCCTGGTTCTCCATGGTAATCGAAATGATCTGTTGATCGCGCTGCCCGGGATGACGGAACCACTCCGCAACAGTAGTCGGATTATCAAAGTTCATGGGATCGTGGGGCGGGATCGGCGCTTGGTAAAAGTCTGATGGCGCTACGAACGACATTGCGGGATCGTTATATGAATTTGGAATCGGCGTCGGCGTCGCATAGGGTGGAGGCGGCGACGGCATTTCCTGTGCCGCAGCGAATCCGGCCGCCGATACTACCAGCGAACCGATCGCAAACGCGAGCGCCACTCGATTCATTCGTGCTCCAAAACGCCGGCTAACGCCGGCAACGAGACTGCGTAACGGTAACCCACATTTCGATGATCGTCATCGAATTCTTCGTGCCGCACGTCTAAACCCAACTCGCGAAAACGCTGCGCCATCACCCGCGCGCCGATATCCAAGCCGTATTCGTCCTTGCGGCCGCAGTCCAAGTAACGCAAGCGCAGCCGCGCCAGTTCCTTCTGCTTATGCAAGCACATGCGCGCCGGATCGAAGGTGAGCCATCGATCGAAAACCTTTTGATCCAGCGCTCCGGTTTTCCGATCGAACGGCAAGTCCAAGTCGAATGCCGAACGGCTGTGCGGCGAATACGCGGCCGCGTACCCGAGCATCTCCATGGTCGCGTACTCCGGTCCAGGCCGCTTGTGTTGCTGCTCGAAGTGTTCGACAAACGCACCGATGTTCCAATCAAACTTTTCGAGCGTCCGATGGACGTCGGGAAACGCGCGGGGATGCGCGTACTCAAAATACGAGTCGCCGCTGTGCGAGGCGAATGCTGCAAACGTCCCTGGATATTGCATGCTCAAATAGAGCGCTCCAAATCCGCCTGACGATTTACCGAGCACTGCGCGCCCGCCCTCGGTAGCGACCGTTCGATAGTTGCGATCCACGTGCCCGATTACATCGCGAATGACATACGTTGCGTAATCGCCGTTGTGAATCGAATTGACGTACTGCGATCCGCCGAGGCGCGTAAATCCATCGACAATCACCAAGATCGCCTCCGGCATGCGTTTCGCACTTACTAAACGGTCCATCCATTGAAGCACGTTGGTTTCCCAAGGCCGCGCGCTGACGAGCGCTGCGGCGTCACCGGTATAACCGTGCAAACAATAGAGCACCGGATAGCGTCGCGATCCTTGCGCGTCGTAACCCGGCGGAAGATAGGTGACCACTGGGCGGCTTGCGGGATCGCCGAGGGCGTTATTTTCGAGTGCCGGACTGTCGAGGATATCGACGCGGACGTCGCCGGAAAGTTTTAAGAGCTGCGCGAGCTGCGATTGCGAAGCGTTCATATGCGCGCTTTTCGCCGCCAGGTTCGCTTGACACTACAACGAAGGTCGCCCGATGATTCGCGGAATCGGATTGCGCAGCGGCATTGCGATCAACGTTATCACGATGATTGGTATTGGCCCGCTGATTACGATTCCGCTCGTTCTCGCACAACTCGCCGGCCCGCTGGCGCTGATCGGTTGGATTGCGGGAGCCATCGTTGCGCTTTGCGATGGACTGGTGTGGGCCGAGCTGTCATCGCGGTTTCCTGGAAGCGGCGGCACATACATTTATCTGCGTGAAGTCTTCGGCCGCGACCGCTGGGGGCGGCTTCTCGCGTTCCTATTCAACTGGCAATTCTTGCTCTTTGCGCCGTGCCTGCTCGCGAGCGGGTATATCGGCTTTGCCGGCTACTTCAGTTATCTTGCACCGGGCGTCGCGACCTCGCGCTCGTTGCAGATTGCGATCGCCATGGCGGTGGGCGTCGCCGTTATCGTGATGCTGTATCGCCGCATAACAGTCATTGCCGCGACGAGTTCGGCCTTTGCGGTTGTTGCGGTGGCAACGTTACTGATCGTCATGACTGCAGCGTTCTCCCATGGCACGCTCGCGCACGCATTCGTGCTGCCGCCGCATGCCACGCTCGGTCTTGGTTTTGTCGCTGGATTGGGCGGAGCGCTCTACATCACACTCTACGATTATCTCGGCTATAGCGATGTCGCGCTGTTGGGCGATGAGGTTCGTACGCCGCAACGTACCATTCCGGGCGCGATCGTACTCTCGATTCTCATCGTTGCCGTGTTATACATCGCGCTCCAAGTCGGCGTTCTGGCGCACGGCGTGCCTGCCGGCAACCCGCAGTTTATTGCTTCCGCAATTGTCGCCAACTCATGGGGAACGACGGCCGCGCGCGTAGTGACGGTGCTCATCTTAATCACGGCTTTTGCTTCGGTCTATGGGAATCTCGTCGGGTTCGCACGCATCCCCTACGCCGCCGCGAAAGATGGTGAATTCTTCCGCCCGTTTGCACACCTGCATCCGACGGGTGTCTTCCCGGACGTTGCATTGCTCGTGATCGGCATTGCGGCACTTGCGGCATGCTTTTTCGATCTGGGCGAAGTGATCGCGATCCTTACCGCGGGCATCGTCCTCATTCAAGGCGTGATGCAGATCGTAGCGCTCTTTGTTATGCGCGCGCGCGGCGAACGCGCGCCCTATCGCATGTGGCTCTACCCATTGCCCGCACTCGGTGCACTCGCCGGCTGGTTATACGCATTCGCGTATACCGGCGGGCTTGCAATTGGCCTTGGCGTGGGATGGCTGGCCCTTGGCGTGATCGCCTATTTGATTACAGCACGATTCCAAAAGCGTTGGCCTTTTGCGCTGATATTCGCGTTAGCGAGCCTTGCCGGCGCACATGCGTCGGCCACACAAGATTGGCCCGGCAGCGCCGTGATCCAAAAAGACGGTTATCCGATCTATACCGTCGGCGGCCGGTCGTTTTTCTTGTATGGCGCCGCGTTCTTTTATGAGCGCATTCCTCGTTCGCAATGGGCGGCTTCGTTGCAGCAGTACCGCGCCATGGGACTCAACACGATCGATCTCTATGTGATGTGGAACTGGCACGAACCGCGTGATGGCAATTTTGATTTTACCGGGCGCAGCAATGCGCGGCGTGACCTTCAGGGTCTCTTGCGCTTGATCGATCGCGACGGTTTCAAAATCGTGCTACGTCCGGGGCCGGTAATTCGCAACGAGTGGCGCAATGGTGGATACCCGGATTGGTTGCTGACACGGCCGCAATACAATATGCCGCTGCGCGATGTGCTCGAAGGGCGTTATCCTGCGACTGCGACACTCCAAAACAAACATTCGGACGACGCTGCCGCGGAGTGGCTTGCGAATGCAACGCACATACGCTACGCAAGCCGCTGGTTACGAAACGTATTGCGTGCCGTAGCCCCGTGGAAACGCGACATCATCGCGATCGCGCTCGACGACGATCAGGGCGCCTATCTCGACAACCAAACCTGGCCCGCGCCGCACTTCCAACGTTACATCAAGTTCTTGGCGGCGACGGTGCGAAGCGTGACGGGCCCGCGCATACCGCTCTTCATTAATACCTACGATATGAAAGTGACTGCGTCGGCTCCGGTTTGGGCTTGGGGCAACTGGTACCAAAGCGACACGTATTCGATTGGGTCCCGCGATCGCGCGCAACTCGAACTTTCGACCGGTCTCATCGCAACGCAACCCGGCAGGCCGATCATGATCAGCGAATTCCAAGCCGGCTGGTTACAGGGCGCAGATGAACCGCAGCCGCGACCCGCCGATCCCACCAACACCACGCTCGCGCTCAACAGCTTTTTGCAGATGGGCGCGCACGGCGTCGTCAATTTTCCGGTGCAGGATACGTTCAATCCGGCGGGTTGGGAAGCCCCATGGTCCAACGCTTTTTACTCTTGGGACGCGGCCCTCGCGCTGCAATTGACCAAGCAGAGCCGTTGGCTGCCGACATATCGTTTTGGAGAACTCATTCATACCGTTGGGTCGCTGTTGGCGCAGACGCATGTAAAAGCCGATGCGGCCATTGCCTATCTGACGAGTGCTTACGATCCGAGTGTGCTGAACAACGATCAAATAGCTAAAATTGCGCAGGCAACTTCGGATGCGCAGCGAGGCTGCCATGTCACACGCATTACGTGCACCCTTGTCGACCTAAAATTCGATTCGCTGGCGGATCTGCGACGCTATCCGGCGATCATCACGCCGCGCATCGCCTCTTTTGCCTTTCTGCCGGCCGTCGCGAAGAAACTCGCAGCGTATCGCTTGGGCGGCGGCCGCGTCGTTCAATCCGCCGGCGATCTTCACGTCGGGCGACCCGCCGCCGGCGGTATTCCCGACGCGGTGCTGCTCGTCGATCCCGCCGAACGATTCGGATTCCTCAGCGTTGTGAACTATAGCCGATATCCCGTACAGCTGCGCGCTACGAACGTCTACGCCGCACATCTGCGCGCAACAGTTCCCAAGCTCACGGTTGCTGCCCGCGACGCGGCGTTGATCTCTCTCCGCGTGCCGGCGAATATGTATCTGCGAATGAAGCCGCTCGTGCAAGTCGGAATGCTGGCGTTTAAAAGGATGCGTTTACCGGTGCGACCCGGCGCGTTTGTGACGGCATCGTCCTTACGAGACACTTTTCAGGATGGCTACGGCACAACTGTCTTAGAAAACACGGCAGCTCGCCTTGTGATCTCGCCATGTGCCGGAGCGCGGGCCTTCATCTTCGAGAACAAACGGAATCACGTAAATTACTTCACGACGATCGGTGGCTTGCGCGATGCGTGGATGCCGCAGCTTGCGCCGTCGCCGCGCGACTATATCGCACAATATACGCACCCGATTCCAACCGGAACATTTAATCGATGCTATCGGCAAATTGTGCCGTCGAGTAGCCGCAGTGTCACACTCGCCTACACAGCTCCGGACGCACCCGGCGGCGCCGCGCGATTCTCCCGCACTATCGCACTTTCAGATAACGACGCATCCTTCCAGGTTACCACAACCGCCCGATTTGCGCGTCAAAACGAACGAGCCGAGCAGCTAACATCCTTTGCGGTGACGCCGTCTACGCGTTTGCTCAAAACGGCGAACGGCTCTGGTTTGTTCGATCCAACCTTACACACCATCGCAGCGGTGTCGTGGCGCGCATCCGATGTCACCGCTCATCGCGTGGATCTGCATGCGCACGACGGCTTGCTGACCCTCAGCTTTGTGCCGGGTGCAACTTCGCACGTGCGCTACGGCATTCTGAATGCAGCGGATATTTCCGCAGCGCAGGCGGCATTGCAAAACTTCGCGAAAGCGCGCTGATCCTTGCGGATTGTACGGGGGTGTGGCGGAATGGTAGACGCAGCCGCCTCAAAAGCGGCCGGGCAAAACCCGTGTGGGTTCAAGTCCCTCCACCCCCACCATCACAATGAACGCTAGCACAATTTTTCAGCCAGGAAAGTTGCGTGGTCGCATAAGTGTTCCCGGCGATAAATCGATCTCGCATCGCGCGCTGATTATAACTGCCAGCACGTCGCAATCCGTAGAAATACGCAACCTTAATCCGGGAGCGGATGTGCGTGCAACAGCGAATGCATTGCGCGCGCTTGGTGCTGACGTCCAGATAGATAGCAACCTCGCGCGAGTGCGCGGTGGCGAACTGCACGATGCGAACGCAACACTCGATTGTGCAAATTCGGGATCGACGGCGCGCATGATGATGGGTGTCTGCGCCGGGGCGAACGTCCATGCGGTCTTCGACGGCGATCTCTCGTTAGGGAAACGCCCGATGGAACCCGTCGCGGCGCAGCTGCGTGCTTTCGGTGCCCGAATCGAAACCACCGACGGCAAACTTCCGGCGACCGTTCAGGGCACAGCCGACCCCGAAACACACAACTTCATCTTGCTGTCGCCATCGGCACAGATAAAAAGCGCGCTACTCTTCGCCGGTCTTTTCGGCAACGTGCCTATAACCATCACCGGGGATAAAGGCTCGCGCGACCACACGGAGCGGCTCTTGCAATATCTGGGCGCCGATCTCACTTTCGATCGCGAACGCATCGAGCTCAAAGAAGGTCCAAAACAGTTTTCGTCACTCGAAATCGCCGGGGACTTTTCGGCGGCAGCATTTTTCATCGTCGCCGCAACGATCACGCCTGGCAGCGAGATCGAAATCATGGGCGTCGGCGTTAATCCATCGCGCACGGGCCTACTCGACGCGCTGCAATCGATGGGCGCGCGCATCGAGCTGCGCAACCAGCGCGAACTCTGTGGCGAACCGATTGCGGATATTCTCGTTCGATCGGCGTGGTTACATGGCACACGTGTAAGCGGCACCATGGCATTGCGCGGCATCGATGAAATTGTGGTGCTCGCAGTGGCTGCTGCCTTTGCTCAAGGGGAAACGCGCATCTCAGGCGTCCGCGAGCTGCGCGCCAAGGAGTCCGATCGCCTGGCCGCGATCGCGCGCCTGATGGACGTTGTCGATACGCCGATTGAGACCACCACCGATGGTGTCCTGATTTCGGGCGGAAAACCGCAGCTCAACGGCAGTGCAATCGCAACCGAAGGCGATCATCGCACGGCGATGGCTGCCGCCGTTCTAGCGGCTGCCACCGGTCCTGTCGCAATCGACGAGAGTCAAAGCATCGCCGTAAGCTTCCCGGAGTTCACGCGGACGCTACGTGCTGCGCAAACCGTTCGTTAAGAAAGCTCTCCCTTTAGCGCGGTCAAGTCGGCGCGCGTCGAGTTCACCACCCCGGCAATTGGATCGATCAAGTCACGCAGACTCGTGCGAATCAGTTGTTGAGCGCGCTCTGCGCGACGCTTGAGTTCTTCGATCGAATCGGTGGTGCGCGAGAACCGATCCAATTGAATCTGCAGTGATTCGAGTTTGGTGACAAACGACGATTCTCGCATCGCATTGAGCCGCTTCTGCAAGCGCACGGCCAGGATGAGCGTCTGCAGCGACGCGATAATCGGAAGCAGCATGCCGGCTGCGCACAACCCAATCAGAATCCAAAGCCAGATACTCATGCCGCCGGGTCTTTTTCTTTTTTGGGTACTTCCTTTGCAGGCGTTTCCTTAGCCGCCGAAGTGTCTTTGGACTCAGGTTTGGATTCGGTCGAGGCGCTCTTGGCTTCCGACTTTCCGCGCGAGTCGGTTACGTAGAAGCCTGAGCCTTTAAAAACAATTGGCGCCGGGTTGAAAACCCGATTGAGCTTTCCTCCGCAATGCGGACACGCATCTTCAAAACTATCGTCGAATCCATGGCGGACTTCGGTAACTTTCTTGCAGGCCGAACATCTGTAGTCATAAAGCGGCATCGCTGGCAGTATACCTCAAAAATCCGCGATGAGCGCGTCGGCACTCCGATCGTATTCAACGAGGTGTTTGAAGTGAAGCAACGCCTCATCGAACTGCGCTGCAAGTTTACGCGCTCGCCGCATCTGATCGTAGAGGATGCCTAGACGTCCACCGTACGCCGGATATTGCAGCCGTGCGTGCAGCCGCGAGCGCGTACTCTGCGCTTCGATGCGGAAATCCAGGCGGCGGCGCGTCGAGTACACGCCGACCAGCGATATGTGGTGATTTTGGATAAAACGATCGATCTCGAAGACCTGCTCCTCGTCGCCGGGGATTGCAGAACGCACCGACACCTCGGTCCCGAGCTCCAATGTTCCCGCAGGCGTTCGCAGTTGCGCACTTCGCATGAAGGGCAGCCAGAGCGGCCATTTCTCGACAGAACAAAGCAGCGCAAATGCGCTTTCAGCCGGGGTCTGAAGGTCGACGGTTGCACGGAGGTTTGCCATGCTCGAGCGCCTTCGCGGACCCCACATCTAGGGCCTTTTGGGCAAGCAGGCCCAACCTATAGGCTTACTTAATCGCGACCTCGCCCGAACCCACGCCTAAGGCGAACGCCGTGAGCGTTTGCACGCCCACGCCCAGCGCCGCTTCATCGATGCGAAAGAGCGCGCTGTGCCCCGAGTGCGTCGAGCCGGCTTTCTCGCTGCGAATTCCGAGGCGAACCTGCACGCCTGGGATGCGCTGTGCATAATATGCGAAGTCCTCGGCGCCCATTGTCGGCGGCGGACGCTCGACGCGCAGCTGCGAGTGCGTTTTCATGTACCTTGCAAAATTTTCAGCCAACACTGCATCATTGACCACCGGCGGATAACCGTAGTTCACATCGAGCTTCGCGGTCACTCCGTAGGCTGCGGCGACGCCGTCCAAAATGCGCCGCAAGCGCGCCTCCAACCCATTGCGAATCTCGGGGTCATGTGCGCGAAGCGTTCCAGTTAAACGGACCTCGTCCGCAATGATGTTGTTGCGATACCCACCTTGGATCGTGCCGACCGTTACCACAACGCTTTTGAGCGGATCCGTTTCGCGCGCCGCAATATTCTGTAGCGCTAGAATCATCGCAGCGGTCGCGGGGATTGTATCGGCCGCCGTATGCGGATAGGCACCGTGTCCCCCGCGTCCGGTGACCGTAACGAACAATTCATCCGCCGATGCATTTACAGGACCCGGCGTTATGCCAATCTGTCCTGGCTCCAACCGGTGATCGACGTGCAACATCGCAATGGCTTCGACTTTCGGATTGTCTAATGCACCCTCCGCGATCATCAGTTCGGCGCCGCCGATCGACGGTTCGCCCGCGCCTTCCTCTGCGGGTTGAAATAGGAGAACCGCGGTTCCGTGCATGTGATCGCGCATCTTTTGCAGCGTGTGTGCCGCACCTAAAAGCATTGCGGTGTGCGCATCATGACCGCATGCATGCATTTTTCCGGGCACTTCCGACACAAATGGTTCACCGGATCGCTCGGTGATTGGCAGCGCATCCATATCGGCGCGCAATCCGGCGACATGGCCTGGTTGCGCGCCGCGAATCACCGCGACCACGCCGGTTTTCGCGCAACGGCGGTGTTCGATTCTCAGCCCATCCAGCTCGTGCTCGATAACGCCCTGCGTGCGAACCTCTTCAAACCCGAGTTCCGGATGACGGTGAATATCGCGGCGCAACTCCACGACGCGCGCGAGCACATCGTCTTTCGGCAGTGTCACGGTCATGCGGCGCTTTTGGGCGGCTGGTGAACCCGGCCCTGCGGCGAAGCAGTACTGCCGATGGTTTCGGCCGATGTCGCGCTCGCAGATTTGATGAACCGCACGGCGCGGGCATACGTGCAATATGCGCCCGCGTACATCGTGTATCGCGAGCGCACGCATATCACGGCGCCGACATTAGGACGCTCGCAGGACATCAACCGTTTTGTGCAGGTCCGTCAAGCGGATAATTTTGCAGTCATGCAAGATCTGCCGCAGGGAGCCCAACGGACGGGTCAAGCATTTCCGATCATTCCGTATTTCGATCCGTTCACGCAGTTCACGTTCTCGTGGTTTGCCAACCTGCGGCGCGTTGATATCACGTTGCAACGATCGCCTCCCGGGTTGTGGCCGTTACCACAGCCGGACGCCAGCGTCGACGTCGTCGTTCCGTATTTTAGTTTTTGGCAGCCCGTCTATGCTGCGGACTCTTCTGCGACGCGAATCGATATCCGGATTGCTCCGACGCCCCTGCTCGGCGACGGAATATTTCCGTCGCAGGTCGTCGAGGATCCGCGTTCGCTGTTGCCCGCGCATATCGAGATGCGCACCACCGCCGGCGATGAAGTGATCGCGCTCGATTATCAGGTCGTGCAAAACCATTGGATCGTGACGCACGGGAGCTTCAGCTCAACGCAACGCGTGGGTCCGCTTACATTCACCGTCGTCGCGGATACCGTCTACGACCAATTCGCGTTCCCCGCAACGGCACCCAATCCACTGTTGGCGACGCCTCCTTCACCCGCGTCCTAACGGACTTGCGTAACCGGTTACTTTGTGATACAAAGTAAGTGGATGCGAAAGTATTGGCGCTTTGCCGTGCCGCTTGCAGCACTCGTTCTCGCCGCCGTCGTCTTCCTTGCATGGGCGATCCCGCGAACACCGCACGTGGTTTCCGTGGGGACCCGCATTCAGCACGACGACTTCTTCTTCACAGTCATGCGTATCGCTCGACAGCGCTTGAGCGATGGCACGGCATTCTACCATGCCAACGTAAGGGTTCAGAGTGAAGCCAAGGCTGTGAACTACAACTGGCGCGACAGCATTGCATACGTGCGCGCCTTCGACAGCGGCGGCTACGGCCACAACTTTTATCCCGTAACGAACGGCTCCATGACACTAGCGCCCGGTGAAGAGCGCACCGTGCAACTGGAATTTCGCGTCCCGCCCGGCTTCTCGAGTGCCAACATCCGTTTTTGGGATGGCATATTCATGGGCGACGTCTCTAACGCCGGAATGTACGGCCGCGAGATCGTGCCGCTCGAACCGTACCACCCACCATTTGGAACGTAACGCTCGGGATTTGAAATTCGGAGAGGGAGAGATTCGAACTCTCGGAACGCCAACGTAGCGCGCTTCGCGCGCTGCCGTCGGCCACGTTTAAAAAACCGTTCCGGCCTTACCGGCCTCCACTGATGAGCGTCCCTTCAGAACTTAACTCTCACTGCCGAACGTAAAAAGAAACCTAGAACGAGTCTAGGCTTCTTTTTACATTCGGAGAGGGAGAGATTCGAACTCTCGGAACGCTCATCACGTTCGCCCGCTTTCGAGGCGGGTGCCTTCAACCACTCGACCACCTCTCCGTTTGAAAGGCGTATCCGCGCTGCGCGCTTCACGCCCCGCTACCGGCAAAGCCGGCAGGGAACCCCGGCTTCGCCCACCTGCATCGAGCCCGGATGCAATTGCACTTGGTCCAAGCGTTGCCTTACCGGCGTGATTTGAAGAACGCTTGCAGTTGTGCTGCGGTTTCATCTTCTAATATGCCGCTCGTTACCGCCAAGCGATGATTCAGATCCGGGTTCTGCACGATGTTG
>DASYYA010000177.1:0-3965 GCA_035934355.1 Candidatus Rubrimentiphilum sp.
GGTCGGTACGATCACGGCCGTCCGATTGGAGCCCAGTTCTCCATCAGGACGTGTCATCGTGGTCGACCTCCTGGGCGAGATCTTCCGCGCGGAATACGGTGGCTCGCATTTTTTGCGCGGCGTCTCCAATCATCCGACGCCCGGCACAGCGGTGATCTGCGCCAGCAATGCCGATCTTGCAACCGTGTATGTGCCCTCGTCGCGGTCGAGCATTCAAGTCGGGACCCTGTACAACGACGCGACTCAACCCGCGTTTTTAATGATCAACGAACTGCTCGGAAAACATTTCGCGTTGTTGGGCGCGACCGGCGCCGGTAAGTCGTGCGCGCTGACGTTGATTCTTTCGGCGATGCTGGATAAGCATCCTAATGCGCACGTAATTTTGCTCGATCCGCATAACGAATATCCGCCGGCATTCGGCGATCTCGCAGAAGCGGTAAACGTCGATAACTTGCAGCTCCCGTTTTGGCTTTTTGACTTCGAAGAAGCATCGCGCGTGATGATTCGCGGCGGCTCCGAACAGGAGCGCGAATCGCAAGCGATGATTCTCAAAGATATCATCACCGCCGCGCGTATTGCGTATGCGGGCGATGCGCCGCCGCCGTTCCCCATTACCGTTGATACGCCGGTGCCATACTTGATCTCCGACTTGCTCGCGGCGCTTAGTCAGCGAATGGGGAAACTCGACAAACCCGATAGCGCCACGCCCTATCTTCGTTTGAAGACGCGTCTCGAATCACTTCGCGCGGATCCGCGCTTCAAATTCATGTTCGGCGACGTGTTCGATGCGCCCGACCGCCTTTCAGAAGTTGTCGGAAGGCTCTTGCGGATTCCCGTTCGCGGCAAACCGCTGACGATCGTCGATCTATCCGGCGTTCCGACCGAGATCGCCGACGTCGTCGTTTCGCTGCTCTGTCGCGTATTATTTGATTTTGCGGTGTGGTCGGAGCGCGATCGCATGCCCCCGGTATTGCTTGTCTGCGAAGAAGCGCATCGCTATGTCCCCGAAGACGAGCGCCTGGGATTTGCGGCGACTGCGCGAGCCGTTACGCGACTCGCTAAAGAGGGCCGCAAGTATGGCGTTTCGCTGGCGCTCATCTCGCAACGGCCTTCAGAGTTATCCGCGCATGCGTTGTCGCAATGCGGCACGATCTTTGCGATGCGTATGGGTAACGAGCTCGACCA
Organism: Candidatus Rubrimentiphilum sp.; assembly: GCA_035934355.1. Taxonomy (GTDB): domain Bacteria; phylum Vulcanimicrobiota; class Vulcanimicrobiia; order Vulcanimicrobiales; family Vulcanimicrobiaceae; genus Rubrimentiphilum. Next base: position 1,186 of record DASYYA010000177.1, read on the forward strand.
AGAGTTCGTGGCGAAAGTTATACCGTTCGCCGCGCGCAGCATGTTATCCGCGCTCGCCGGAATGCCGACGCAACAAGCCATTGCCTCCGGCGAAGGCGTACCGCTGACGATGCGCTTGCGTTTTGCCGACTTACCCGAAGGCAAACGTCCTCGCAGCGCATCTGCCGAGTTTTCGAAAGCGTGGCAACAAGACTCGGCGGATGCCGACTTCCGCGATGAAGCCGTGTGGCGTTGGCGCTTACAGAGCCGCCACAGCACGCAACCGCACTAGCCGAAAACGCCCTCGTACTTCCGGACGAGATCGTCGGCCGTGAGCGGCCTGGCGAAGTGGTAGCCTTGGCCAAAGCGACAGCCGGCTCTTTGCAGGGCCTCGCATTGTTGCTGCGTCTCGATGCCTTCGGCGATGACGCGGACTTTGAACCCGTCGGCCAGGGTGAGTAACGCGCGGATGATCGGTTCGCTCGCGATTTCGCCGCTCTCTCCGCACACAAATGAGCGATCGATTTTCATGGCGTCGATCTGAAATTGCTGCAAGTAATGCAGCGATGAGTAGCCCGTGCCGAAATCATCGATACAGATTTTGAAACCGTGTTTGCGCAAGCGATCCACGACCAGTGTCGCGCGCGCCCCCGGACTCAAGACGATGTTTTCGGTGATCTCGAGGGACAGCTGTTCGGGTTGAATCGAAAATTCTCGGGTAATCGCCATGAGACTCTGTTCGAACTCCGCCTCGAGCAGATCCGGCCATGCCACGTTCAGCGACAGCTGCACTGCCACACCGCGTTCATCGCGCCACGCTGCCAGCTGCCGGCAAGCCAGCCGCAAAACTGTTCGTCCAACCTGCGTCGAGAGCCCGATCTGTTCGGCCAGTGGAATAAAATCTGCCGGAATCAGGACGCCCTGCGCCGGATGCTTCCAGCGCAACAGGGCCTCGCAGCCAATGAACTCGGAGGTATCAAGTTGGACGATCGGCTGATACACAAGGAAAAACTCTCCGCGTTCGAGGCCGCCACGCATGTCGGTCGAAAGCTGCAGGCGCTCATCCGCGCGCATCTGCATACTTTGATCGAACGTTGCAGTGCGGCTGCCACCGCTCGCCTTTGCGTAGCGGGTCGCGATTTGCGCGTCGCGGAGCATATCGTCGCTCCGCTTATAAGAGGTGGCTCCGGTTGCGATTCCAATGCTCGCCGAAACATATACGGGCCGCGTGCCGATCGCGAGCGGTTTGGCAAACGCGCTGAATAACCTTCGCGCGGCGGTTTCAACCTCGTGCGTATTCTTCGAGGGTGTAAGGATCGCAAACTGATCCGTGCCGATGCGCGCGACCATATCGTTGGCGCCGACGGCGTTTTGCAACCGCTGCCCAACTTGCGAAACCACGTAATCACCGGAGTCGTGCCCGAAGCCTTCGTTGATTTCGCGAAAATGATCGAGGTCTACCAAAAGCAACGCAAAAGACGCGGTTTCGGCGCCGCGCGATATTGCGAGCTGCTCGCGCAGCTTAGATTCAAAGAAAAGCCGGTTGGGCAAACCGGTCAGCGGATCGTGCGTCATCTCATGTAGCACGCGCCGCTCGTTTTGTTTCAGTTTCGTTACGTCACGGCAAACACAAATGGCAAAGTGAGCTTCGCCCTTATCGCTTTCCAGCGCCGAAATCGAGCATTGCGTCCAGGCCTCGGATTCTTCCGCGCCGGCGGTCTGCTGCTCGAATTCAATGATATCGCGCTTGCCGCTCAGCAGCTCCGAGAGTTGTGATTCGCGGCCGGCAAGCAGCGCGGCTGAATCGGTGCCGTAACTTCGCCGAAACGCGGGATTCGCGTCCACCACAGCGCCGCTGCGATCCAGGACTGCGATCCCAAAGGCCGCCTTGGCAAAAACCGCGCCGAGATGGAGGTCGGGGATCTTGGGAGCCCTGTGCGCCTTTTGTCGCTCCACGTTATGAACGTTCGGCTACGCGGCCGCTTCTACTGTCGTGAGCGAAACAAACGTCATATCGTGCCGGTAGTGATCTGTGTATCATGAAGATCGTGAAAACATATATTGCAGAAGTGCCGCAGCCGCAGAGTCAGCTCGCGTTGCCGGAAAACCGGCCCGCGCCGCCGACAATCTTGCGCGAACGCGTTACAACAATTCCGGCACGCTCCGGCGTCTTTTCCGGCTGGGGTCCTGCAGCCTAAAATCCACGGCCCGATTCAGTTGCATTAAGAGTGCAGCTATTGCGTTGTAAAACAACCAACGATCTGGGATGGCGACCCTTGCACGGTTACCGTATAGAATGTGCGCGAGGCCAAGCTCGGTAACGGACCCATCCAATACGGCGGATTAGGGCCGCCGCCAGTTCCACTAACCAGGCGCGGTTGCACGTCGAAAGAGCTTCCATCTGAGCCGGTAACGGTTAGAGGAGAATATTGAGCCCAAAAGATTGGGACGACAACGGCAAAGGTTATGGTTACCTCAATGTTTTGACCGGTCGTCGCAACGCTCAACGAATTGTTCGCAGGTACGACCAAACTCAATCCGCTGTTTGAGCTGCACGTCTTCCCCGTGCTGAACACTGGCACGAAATTTGACGGCGGCCCCGCGCAATCACTTGCGACAAGGCACAATGCGAATATGGAGCCGCGCGCGACACCCTTCACGATAGTAAAGTGACCCGCGAACCGCGCCGAACCCCCACTGCCGCTACCCTTTACGAGGGGCGCTTGGCAAAAATGCCGCGGAGTAATCGTTGTGTTACTCGTGTGCCTTTCTAGGGTTTGACGATCCGCACATTTACAGTG
>DASYYA010000189.1:0-25939 GCA_035934355.1 Candidatus Rubrimentiphilum sp.
AATTGGGACGTGGCCGCTCATCGCGTCGCTCTTTTTGCTCTTCGCGCCATATGCGGCACTGGCGAACCTTGCCGTCGTACCGTGCGTTGGTGCGACGATGATCTTGGGCGCGATCCAATTGCTGGCCGCTCCCGTTCCCCAACTTGCGGCGGTCGTGGCCTCGGTCAATACGTGGCTACTCGCATGGATCGTCGGCATAGTCCATACGATTGCGGGCCTTCCCGGCGCCTCGGTGCCTACAATGCCGTCGCCGGCTTGGACGATCGCGTTTTATGATGCTTTGCTGATCGTCGCGATGATGTTGTGGAAGCGATCGGCGCGGACACTCGCGATCGCCCTCTTCTTATTTGGTGCGCTTGCCGTCACAATGCCGCCGCGGCCGATCGACCATCGTTTGCAAGTTACCGTTCTCGATGTCGGACAAGCCGATGCCGTCTTTATCCGCACGCCGCGCGGACATGCATTACTTGTGGATGCCGGCGGCCGGCTCGAACAAGGCCAAGGCACCCAATCTTCGGCCGAACGAGTCGGCGAACGCGTCGTCGTTCCGTTTTTGCGCCGCCAAGGCGTACGTACAATTGACGCGATGATCTTGTCACACCCACATGGTGACCACGTGGGTGGATTCGCTCCGGTACTGCGTGCATTTCGTGCCGAAGAGTTTGCGGACAGCGGCCAGCGGTATGGCGGATATGCGTACAACGACGCGCTCCAAACCGCAAAGAGCGAACACGTAGCGATCGTCTATCCCCGTGCGGGCGCGATGTGGCAAACCGATGACGGTGTCACGATCGAGTTTATCGGTCCGTCGCTTCCCTTTATCGCCGGATCGCACAACGACATCAATAATAATTCCGTCGCCTTTATGCTCGTGTACAAGCATTTCCGAATGCTCTTCACCGGCGACGCGGGCGCCGAAGCGGAGCAACGATTCTTAAATGAAGGAATCGACCTGCACGCCGATGTGTTGAAAATCGGTCACCACGGATCCGCGTATAGTTCCACGCCGGCGTTCATCGCAGCCGTGCACCCAAAGTATGCGATCATCTCCGTGGGGCGGCACAATATGTTTGGCCACCCGGCTCCATCGACCATCGAAACGCTACAGCGCTATGGCGCTGACGTTTACCGCACGGACGAAAACGGCGCCATAAGCCTGGCCACAAACGGAAGAGCGACCACCCTTTCACCGATGCTCCCCTGAGTGTCAATATGACCGCCTCGCTTCGACCAGGCATGGGCAGGTCTGGGTAATAACCTAGCGGTACCAGGGAGTTCTCGCTGATGTCCCTTTTGTTGGCTGTACTCTTAACTACGGGGTCCGCACAAGTTCCGGCGCGTCCGGATCAGCCGTTGCCGTTTTGTACATTGCTCACCGAGCATCTTGGTCCGGCGATTCTCACCGAAGGCGACGGGAACGACGCGATCGCGCGCATCTTTCCGGCATTGCGCGATTATCGCAACGATTACAAAGATCTGAACGTCGACCGCGCCTATATGGACGTTTACCGGCTGAAAAAGATCTATGCTCAGCTGGAAACCGACCAAGCCAAACTTCAGGTCGCTTTGACCGCGCCGCAGGCGACGGCAAGCGAACCCGACAGTCGCGAGCTATTCACGCAGATGCAGATCGCCGTAAACTCCGTATCCGCCGGTCAACAGGGAGTACAGAAAGCGCTCAAAGCCTTTATCGACGACGAAGCATCGGCCGCCGATGCAACCAACGGCCGCGTTCTGCTGGCAGGACAAACGGCTGCCAACACTCGAGAAGGTATGCTCGATGCGCGCCGGCACATTCAAGATGTCGGTTCGCATTTAGAAATGGCCGCCGCAGGAGCAATGTCGGTCGGCGTCCTGAACGACGTCGCCTACGCGCGGCCCATCGTTGCCAACAGTCAACATATTCTCGATCAGGAGCTCTATCTGCACCAACTGGTTAACGTCGCCGTCGAACGCTGCTACGCGCGGCGCCAAGCACCGCTTCCCATACCGCCGCGTCACTGAATGATCGCATTACTGATAGCGCTCGTGCTCGGAGTTCCCAATCCGCCGCACGCAGTCCCATTCTGCGCTGCGCTCAACGGCAGCGTCGCTCCGGTCGTTATCGTGCAAGCGCACGACAATGATGCGATCGCACATATTTTTCCTGCGTTGCTCGATTACCACAGCAGCATGAGAGATCAAAACATCGCGCGCGCGTCGATCGATATTTACCGCCTCAAGAAAGTGCTGGCACAGCTGCAAGCGGATCAACCGCAACTGCAGCGCATGCTGAAGTCGCCACCTGCATTACGTGCTCCCGTGGGATCCGAACGCGAGCTTTTCGATCAGGTGCAGGTTGGGCTCAACTCCGTCCTGGCCGAACAACAGGGGATCGAACGCGCACTCAGCGCATTCGTCAACGAGGAAGAGAGCGCGGAAGACGCGACATTGGGTCGCGTTACGATGGCAGCATCCAAAGCGACCAACACGCAAGCTGCGCAAGCGGAGGCGCTTGGCAGCGACAGCGCGAGCCGACTGATGGCCGCGGCCGCCAGTGCCAGCTCGGTCGGAAATCTCAACGATATCGTTTATGCACGCCCGATGGTGGCCAACAGCCAGCAGATCGTCGACCAAGAGTCCTATTTGCACAACCTTATGAACCTATCGATCGAAGACTGCTACGTCCGCCGCCAGCCGGCGAAACCGGCGCCCACGCACCACCCATAAAATGAAGGGAGCCGATTACTCGGCTCCCGCGTTTTCCTTGGCCTGCATGATGCGTTCGCCGATGGCATTGAGCTCCTCGGGCTCGAAAATTTCACGCGCCATGCGAAATAGGGGGCCTTCCTCTTCTTTGACGTGGTGCTCGACCAAATCTTTGAGCACGTTGAGCTTCGGTTTGTAGGTTTCGTCCTTTGGATCGAGGTCTTCGAGTTCGCCGATCATCGTTTTGACGACGCCGTGCTCTTCGTACGCTTCCAAAACTTCCTCGCGCTCGTCGCTATTTTCCGCGCGCTTGCGAAATTCCGGATAGAAGAGCGTCTCTTCGATCTTTGAATGGAGCGTCAGCTCGCGATCGATCTGCTGAAAGAGATCCTTCCGCTGCGTTGACGCGCGGTCGCCGAGACCTTCGACCTCTCCAAAGAGCGCTTTGACTTTCTTATGGTCTTCTTTGAGCAGCTTGAGTGCGTCCACGAATTTCCTCCCAATGCGGTTTTGCTCGGAGAATGTACCCGCATCCGTTGAACCGTATCCCGCAAGAAACGGCGCGCTCGCTTACTGCAGAACTTCGTCCTCGGCGGGTTCGGTGATGACGCGGGCCATCGCGGATTCCAATCGGTCCAAGCCCTTGTCGCCGGCTTGGAAATGGCGCAGTTCGTGGCGCCGGTTAAACACATAGAACGCGGGAACAAATTGGTTTTGGAACCGCTCGACCAGCGTATGCTCGTTATCGACGGCGCACGGCTGCGTGAGATACATCTCGTCGAGCGCATCTTTGCGTACCGCCTCGATATCGAGTTCTGCTTCGGAACGCGGCTGGTGCACCGCGAGAAAGATCATGCCTTGGGCGCTGTACCGATCGCGCCACTGGTTCAGCTGCTCGGCGATATTGTGGCAGAGATAACAACTGATCGACCAAAAACTGACAAAGAGCGGAAATCCACGCAGCTCTTCGACCTTCGGTTCGCCGTTAATCCAAGTAGCAACCCCCTCCAACGATGGGAAGGGGCTGCGCATCCGTAAGGGCACGCCCTACACTTTTTCGAGCAGCGCTTTGCCGGGTTTCCACTCGGCGGGACATAAGCCGCCGGTTTGCAGGGCTTGCAGCACGCGCAGAGTTTCCTCAACGCTGCGTCCGACGTTGTCATCGGTCACCACCGCATACTTGAGAACGCCTTCGGGATCGATGATGAAGAGGCCGCGTTGCGCCGCACCGCTCTGCTCGTTGAGAACGCCGTACGCGCGTGCGATCTCTTTGGTAAAGTCTGCGACCAGCGGATATTTTAGACCGGCAATGCCGTTTTTTTCGCGCGGAGTGTTAATCCAGGCCCAGTGACTGAAGACCGAGTCGGTCGACGCGCCCAGAATTTCGCAATCGAATTCCTTGAACTCGTCGTACCGATCGGAGAGTGCGGTGATCTCCGTCGGACAGACAAACGTAAAATCGAGCGGATAAAAGAAAAATACCAGCCACTTGCCCCGGTAGTCTTTCAGCGAAATCTTATTGCCCAGATTCTTGGAGCTGCTCGCCCCCTTGGTGCTCGGGAGCGTAAAATCCGGTGCGGGTTTTCCAACCTGTGCCAACATTAACAAATCCTCACGTTCATATGTAAGAGTGAAAACAATTTTACCCCGCGGCGGTTTCGTTGAACATGACTTTGTGGGGAGAATCGTAATATGGCACGAGCAAGAAAGGGCGGGGATCCGGCGGCGAAGCGCTTCCAGGCAAGCCTCCAGAACCTGAAGCGCACCCCGGGCACGCAAGCTGCCGCTCCGGCGACCGAACCCGCGGTGGTCGAGGCAGACGAGCCCAAGGTCGAGCGCCCCAAGCGCATCAAAGCCAAGACCGAGCTGCGCTAACCGCGAATCCTCCTATTCAATGGACACACGCAAGAAGCCCGAAGCGGCGCCGGCGCGCGCAGCGCACGATCCTGACTCTCCCGAAGCTCTTGTACGCTTCATGTCCGACGGTTGGGTCGAAGCGCCGATTACGGTCGCGCGCGTGCCGCAGCTCGAACGCTTCAAGGCGCGGCGCGCGGCGCTCTCGCAAGCGTTCTCGCAAGACGTTTTGGTGATTCCCGCGGGCGACGAGAAGACGCGGGCCAACGACACGAACTTTCGTTTTCGTCCTTCGAGCGACTTCGCGTATTTGATGGGCGCGGGCGAAGCCGGTTCGCTGTTGGTCCTCAAGCCGCGCGGCGGCTCGCTGGAGTCGGTGCTTTTCGTGCCGCCGCACAATCGCGGCCGCGCGGAATTCTTCACCGATCGCGTGCGCGGCGAACTCTGGGTCGGCCGCCATCGCGGCGTAGATGAAAGTCAACTGTATTTTGGCGTCGATCGCTGCCGTCCGGTGGACGACATCGAAAGCTATCTCGATGAACTGCGCGCGCGCGGCGCGCGGCTGCGCAACGTCGAGGATGACCAAGAGCTGGCCACTCACATTGCGGAAATGCGGCTGATCAAAGACGAGCATGAGATCGCCGAGCTGCGCAAGTGCGTTGAGATTACCAAACGCGGATTCGAGGATGTGATTCGCATTTTGCCTCGCGCTCAATCCGAACGCGAGATCGAAGCCGCATTTTGGTCGCGGGCGCGCATCGAAGGCAACGACGTTGGCTATCTGACGATTGCAGCCGGCGGCGACCACGCCTGTACGCTCCACTGGACGCGCAACCATGGCGCGATTCGGCAAGCGGATATGCTTTTGCTCGACGCCGGCGTCGAAATCGAGTCGCTGTACACGGCTGACGTCACGCGCACCCTGCCGATCTCAGGACGTTTTAGCCGCGAGCAACGGACGGTCTACGAGCTCGTCTACCGCGCCCAACTCGCCGCGTTCGAGCGAGTAAAGCCCGGGAACGATTTCCTGGATCCGCATCGCGCCGCGATGCGCGTCATGGCGCAGGGATTGATCGATCTCGGCATTCTGCGCTGCTCGCTCGACGAGGCGCTCGATCCGCAAAATCAATTCTTCAGGCGCTACACGTTGCACGGCGTTAGCCACATGCTCGGGCTTGATGTCCACGACTGCGCGCGTGCCCGCAGCGAGAATTATCGCTACGGCAAACTGCGCGCGGGGATGGCACTCACCGTCGAGCCCGGTTTATATTTTCAACCCGATGACGGCACCGTTCCGGAGAGGTTCCGCGGCATCGGCGTGCGCATCGAGGACGATGTAGTGGTGACTGCTGACGGGCATGAAAATTTGTCGGCAATTCTGCCATCGGCGCCCGATGCTGTCGAAATGTGGATCGCTCAGGTTCAAAACCGCTGACAATACGCTAGCATGTACACCGTAGAACCCAACGACGCGTTGATCGTCGTCGACGTGCAGAACGACTTCTTGCCCGGCGGCGCATTACCCGTGGCCGAAGGCAACCGCATCTTCGAACCGCTGCGCAAAACTATGCCGCTCTTCAAGTACGTGGTCGCGACGCGCGATTGGCATCCGCGTAAACATCCCCATTTTCAAGAGCACGGCGGGCCATGGCCGTATCACTGCGTCCAGCACACGCACGGCGCGAGTTTTGCATCGCAGATGGAACTCGGATTTGTCGACGAGATCCTAAGCAAAGGGAGTATCCCGCCGTGGAATGGCTATAGCGCATTCGAAAACTCTGACCTCGCCGAGCGGCTACGTACGCGCAGCGTACAGCGAGTTTTCGTAGCCGGCCTGGCAACCGACTATTGCGTGAAAGAGACCGCACTCGAGGCTGCGCGCAGCGGTTTCGAAACGGTCGTCATCACCGACGCGATTGCCGCAGTCAACGTTCAGCCCGGCGACGAGGCCAAGGCGCTGGAAGAAATGGAAAACGCCGGTGTGCGGTTCGCGAGTAGCGCCGAATTGCGCACCGCTGCATGAGCGAGCATGTCTATCGCGATCAAGTCCTCGAAGTAGAACCGACCGGCATCGAACACATCCCCGGCAAACAGCGCCACGGTAACCCGCGGGAGCTCTTCGGTTTGTGGTTTGCCGCCAACGCCGAGATCGCGACGTGGATGGTCGGCGTTTTTGCAATCGCATTGTACGGCACGAGTTTGCTCGGAGCGTCGATCGGATTAATTGCCGGCAATATTTTAGGCTTTGCATTGCTGGGCATCCTCGGCACATTCGGCCCGCGCTACGGCGTGCCGCAGATGGTCGCGTCACGCCTTGCATTCGGACGATACGGCAATGCGCTGCCCGCCGCGCTCAGTTTCTTGGCCGGCGTCGGCTGGTTTGCGATCAACTCGGTTTTCGGCGCGTACGCTTTAGAGACGATCACGCACTTGCCTTACGCGCTCGCGCTGGCGCTGATGCTCGTCTTACAGATCTTATTGGCGGTCTATGGCTACAACATGATCCATTGGTTCGAACGGATCAGCGCCGTCTTGTTGGGATTAGGTTTTACCTTGCTCGGCGCGATTACGTTTGCCCGCGCCGATTGGCACGCAAGCTTCAATGCGCACGCGCCGCTCTCGGCCGGCGGCGAGATCGGAGGAATTATTCTGGCGACGGCGCTTGGATTTTCGTACGCGACGGGTTGGGTGCCGTGCGCTTCGGATTATTCGCGCTACCTGCCCGAAAAAACCGATCCGCGCCGCATTTGGTGGTACTCGTTCTTAGGCACGGTTATTCCGTGTATCGTTCTCGAAATTATGGGCGCGGCCACGGTTGTCGCGGTACGCGGCGCGGATCTCAGCACCGGAAGTCCGACGGATGCAATTGCAAAACTGATGGCTTCGGTGGGCGCGCCGCATTGGATCGCGATTGCCGTGCTCGCGAGCGTTGTGCTCGGCACGCTGACTGCGAACTGCATGAATCTCTATTCGGGCGCGATGGCCGCGCTGGTCGTGAAGTTTCCATCCCCATCGTTGCGCGCGCCGATCGTGCTTGGATTGATCTTTGCAGCTTTGACGGCAGCGCTCCTCAGCCTCGCGCACGAGCCACCGATCGTAACCTCAGCATTTGCATTGGCCGTAGGATTGATTGTCGCCATCGTTGCGCGCGTCCGCATCGTTCGGTGGAAAGCGGCTGTGGTCGTGGGCGTGCTAGGCGCACTGCTGGCCTCCGGCGGTGGTCATCCCAAAGAGACCGCCAGCCTTTATACGGATTTCTTGCTGCTGTTGTCGTATTGGGCGTCACCGTGGGCGGCAGTGGTTTTCGTGGATTGGCTGCGGCGCCGCGGAGAGCACGTTTTGCCGCAAGAGTTCGAAGCCGGAAAAAGTATGCGAGCGGGAACGTATGCGTGGATTATCGGCTTAGCCGCGTCGCTTCCGTTCTGGAACCAAGCCTGGTTTACCGGTCCGTTTGCGCGCGCGTATCCGCAGTTCGGAGATCTCTCTTATTATGTTGGTTTTTTGGTCGCTGCGGTCGTGTCGTGGATCCTTTTTGCGCGCGCTAGCGCGGTGCCACAACGAGCTTCTTGACGAGGCTCTGTTCGCCGACGCCGACCGAGATCGTTGCGACGACGTAATACGTCGTTTCTGTCGTAACGGCGGGAGCGCTCAAGGTCACGGCGCTCTGTCCCGACGGTACATCGCCTTGTTCGATCGTATTGCCGCCCGAATCGTTGAGTGCAATGCGAGAATCGCCATGATTGCCGCTTAGCGTTACCACGACGTCGTCGCCGGGAGCTACTCGCTGGCTCGACAAGCTGAGATCGACGGCACCGTCTTGCGCCGAAGCCGGCGCTGCATCGGTGGTTGCATTCTGTGACGGCAGCACCAGTAGGCTGACAGTGGAAACCGCGTCCGCGGATCCGTTGCGCGCGTGCAACACGACGCGCATCTGCCGCCCGCCGGCACTCTCCGGAATCTTCAGCGTGCTGTTCCCGTCCGCGGCTATGGCCGTGCTGGCCCAGAGCCTGCCGGTGTCGTCGAGCAACCACACGTCGCCGGATATCGCGTTAGTCGCGTAATGTACTTGCAACGGCGATCCTGCGCGCGGCGCAGAGGTCAGAATCGTGAAATCGCTAATGCGCGGCGCATTCGGCTTGCGTGCGATAACCGGAGCCGATGCAATCAGAATTTTGCGGCTCTGTTGCGCGCTTCCCAGCGGGCCCGTCAGCGTTGCGTCGAGCGTCAAGTTCGCCCCGGAGTTTTTCGGCAACAGAAAATGGAGCGTGCCCGCGCGTTGCGTGAGCAAACCTGCGGCGATTTGCCGTCCATCCGGGGTCGTCAGCGTGTATTGAAACGCGCCCCATCCGCGAAACGCATACGGCACGTCGAGCTGCGCGCCGGCAAACGCGCGCGCGGGCGCAGCCAACACGTCTAAGTGCGGCGTTGCGATCGCGGCGCCGAAACCACCGGTGAAAACGAGCGCGATAGCGGCCGTCGCGATCTTAAACCAACGCCAACCTTTTTTGGGAATCGCGGGCGCGGGTGCTTCAAGCGTGAAGGCGATATCGGCACCGGAAACCTTGACGATCGCGCGATCGTACGGACCAACCTCAGCCAAGCGAACCGGCAACAACGTCTCTGCGATGGCAAACGGCGCGACGTGCACGTCGAGCGGATAGCCCAGAATCGGTGCACCGCGAAAACGTTCGCACGTCATGCGTGCACGCAGCGGCGTACTGCTTTGATTGGCGATGCGCAAGGCGTAAATCGCGGTGCCGGCACGCTTATCCACGCCGGTCAAAGCCAATCCGCCTTCAACGTCGCCTTGCGCCAGCGCAACTCTCGCGCGCGTGCCAAACGGCATCGTTCGTGCGCGACGCGCCGGCGAACGATGCCCGAGCGTAGCGAGATGGGTGCTCATCGCGAGATATACATCTTTGACGTGCTCGATATGTTGATGTTCAACGGAACCGAACCGAACGTTTGAAACGGGTATTGGGCGGTCACCGTCACTAAGCAACCCGGACCGTTCGCGGGCGGGCCCGCATTGACACAGCCGTCAGCCGGCACCGTGGCCCAAGTCGCCGTAACGGTGAGGTTGTTCGTGTTGATGTTGGACGACACCGAACGCATATAGTTCTGGATGCTGGTCTGTGTCGCGGGGCAATCGGAAAACGTGCATTGCGAACCGCGCACCATCGCATACCGCGCGCCGAGGCGCGCATCGTTGGTCACCAAATTATACACGTACATCGCTTGGCCGAACTCCATGACCGCCAACAACACGAAGAGCAGCAATGTGGCAGCAATCGTGAATTCGACCATCGCGCTCCCGCGCTGTGCCTTTCGCCGAAACATCGGGGGTTATTGATCAACGCGCATGATGGCGGTCTTGGAGATCGTAAATGTGCCCGGCAGACCGGGAAATGAGAGCAACGATGTCAGCTGACCGGTGACCACGACCTGCACCCATAAGATGCGGTGTAACGGCAGCGGACAATCGGTTTCAAGACATGCGGAAGCCGAACCATCCGAACACTGGCAAAAGTGTGACGCCTTCGCCTGCAATCCCGTCGCGCTGCCCCAATCGAGCGCTGCCGCGTTTTGCATGCCGGCGTTATCGCTTGCCGTCGGCATACCTTGGGCGCCATATTGCACGCCGGCATGCGCCGCGTTGGCAGCAATGTTGGCATAACTGGCAAAGCGCCCCACCTCGATAGCGCCAACCGCAAGCAGCAATATCAGTGGAAGAATGATTGCAACTTCGACCAAGGCGACGCCGCGCTCGCAATGCGACGGTTTTTTCATTCGGCTAGCACCGCGTTGGAAACGCCGCCCACCATGCCTTTGCCGTTGGGTCCTTGCAGATTTGCGCCATTCAGGGTTATGGAGGCGGCTATTATCAGGTTCCACGCATCGCCGGAGCTATTGCCCGTAATCGTGGCACCAGGGAAATACAGCGCGCCGAGCAGACCGCCGTTTTTACCGGAATTGAGCGTTGGCGGCGTCGTATTTGATTTCGGCTGATAGAAAAGCACATCATTATAGTTGCCGCTGGTAGGTGCGCTCAAGGTAATTGTGCTGCTATTCCCATTTGACGTCAGACTGCCGGAAACAAAATCAAATGTTACCCCGGTTCCCGTTAACGTGCAGTTTCCGTTGATCGTCATTCCACCCGATATCACGTAAAGGCCCGGGATAAAGGTCGCGTTGGATCCCTGAATCGTGAGGCCGCCGCAATAAACGCCTGGCTGGAGCGTATCGTTCGCTTTGGCGTTGTAGTTGGTGTACGTACACGGAGTCGTCGGGGGCGGATTGTTGGTCAGATAGCTACAACCGGGAATTTGGGCGCACGGATCGGTGGCCGGGATTGACGGTGCGGGAGTCGCCAGGGGAAATGTCGTGGTGCCGACGCTGATGCTCCCGGCGTACCCTACCGAAGCCGCCGTTATGGTTCCGCTATTATAGGTCGCGGCTCCGTTGGTAATGATTCCGCACGTCGGCGCATAGACCGTCCCGGAGTTCGACGCGAAGGTACCGCTGGGATCCAGCTGATAGACGCACGGCGCCGTGCCGTTGCTCGTAAGGATCGCCGTCGCTTTAGTGACTACGGTCGTGTTGTTTTGGCCGATGATCGCCCCGAAGATGTTCGGCCGCGTACTGGAGATGACGACCTGAACCGCGACGTTGTTGCCGCTGAAGTTTCCGTCGACTGGAGGCCAGTTGACCGTGACCGTATCGTTGCTATCCGAAGTAAAGCCGTTCGAGGTTGCGTCAGCGTCCGCGGCGGCGGCGACGTCGGAGCTCGCACTCGAGTACTCGAGCTCGGTCGCGCCTGCCAGCGCAGCGGCGTCGGTCGCAGTCTGCTGCATTCGCTGCCGGTACTGGGATGCGCTCGTGTCTACCGCGAGGCTAACAAAACCGCAAATGACCACAAAACAGATTGCAATAATTGGAAGCGCTTGCCCGCGACTGCGAGGGCCGATAAACCAAGCGATCATAATTATCGAGTGATGACTTCGGGCGTCATCACGAAGACGACGTCGCTTTGGTTGTTCTGATAGCTCGTCGATTGAAAGAGTTTTCCAAGGATCGGGATCTGCGACAGAATCGGGATCTTGAGAATCGTGCGAGTCTCAACGCGCCGGACCAATCCGCCCATGATAATCGACTCGCCGGGCTGGGTGATTAAGTTCGTCGAGATCTTGCTTTCCTTGAGCGCCGGAATCACAAAGTTTCCTTCGGTAACGCCATCGGCAAAATCCAAGTCCGAGATATCGGGAGTTATTTGCGCTTCCACCGCGCCATTACCCAACAGCGTCGGCGTCACGTTCAATTGCACGCCAAAAGGTTCGTACTGAATGCTGACCACTCCCAAGCCGGTTGAAATCGGAATCGGTACCTGGCCGCCAACCAAAAACGTCGCCTGATTCCCGGGTGTCGTGACGAGATCGGGAGAGGAGAGGATCCGCGCGTGGCTCTCCGACAGCATGAGATTCAGCGTCGGCGCAAGTGTTATCGTACGGAAAAACGCGCCAATCTTGAGCGCTCCGCCCGTCGCACCGCCGGACGGCGGCGCCTCGACGACAGGAAAGCTCGGATTCGCATTGAGTTGATACTGATTACCGCTCGTAAAATTCGCCGATTGCAGCTGTATGCCCAAATTGCTCGCCGCCGTGCGATCCACTTCGAGCACGTAGACTTTGATGTCGATTTCGCTGTTCGTGTCGGTGCTGATGCGATCGATCAATTTGCCGTCGGCAGCCAAATAGGGGCCGGCAAGGCCGCGCGCGCGTTCGAGGATTGCGGCAACGGTCTGCGCATCGTGCACGTGGCCGCTAACGATAACGTTTCCTTTACCGTCGGGATCGACGCGAACCTCGCCGGCGCCGGGAAGGCTGACCAAACTCCGTTGCAAGTCGCCGAGCGGATGCGCTATAGAGACTGCGTTGACAATCGTCTCCTTCTCGGACGCCGCGTACTTGTCGAAGCGGCCGAGAATGTCGCTGAGCTGTTGAAACTGCGCGCCGTCAGCAACGATGCCGCGCACGACGACTGAGTGATTAAAGCTCACGACTTGGACGCCGGGCTGGTCGATCGAGGAACGCAGCATGGCCGCCAGCTGATCGACTCCCTGTTCGCTGACCGTCACCTCGTACGTAAGGCGGCCGCCGGCTTCCCAGACGAAAACCGTCGTATGCCCTGGGGCCTTACCATTGATCACAAGTTGCGAGGTCCCAATCGGTACGACTCCCGCGATCTGCCCATCGCCGACGGCGACGCGCGAGAGTCCGGGGGTTTGGAGCAAGATCGAGTGGCCCGACTGAATCGAAAGCAGCTGAACACTCTCGGTTTGCGCGCCGACGGGACCCCAAGCCAGCGCGACGAGCGCAAGCACGGCAACGGTAATCACGGATTTCGATCGCATGCCTTGACCTCCGAAAGGTAAACACGGCACCGGCGGTTCTCCGGTCCGTAACGCCATCGATTATCCCACGGCGAGATACGTTAACACGTCAACAATCAATAGACAGGCGGTAAAGAGTCGGTACAAACCGTCGGTTTTCTATTGAACCGCGGCCGGAGCGATGCGATGATGACGCCACCGAAATGGATATGAGACTCCGGCTTAGCCTCGCTATCGCCTCGGCGATGACGCTTTGTAGCCTTCCGGCTCTTGCCGGGGTGCAGGGTCAAGCTGCAGCTTCGGCCTCCATTTCCCGGCCCAGCACCGCTGATGTGTTGCGGCCCGGGGCGAGCGGCAAAATCATCGCGCAAGCCGGGAGTTTAGCATCCGGATTATCGCTTGACGTACGTCAGCATCAGGGTGCCGAGGCTCTCGACGTGTCGGGTGTAGCACCGCCCAATGCTCCGGTAACCATCACCTTGCTGGCGACGGTCTCCACGGACGTTCCGACGATCGTGGTGAGCCGCCAAGACGTCGTCACCGACGTCAACGGGCGTTTCGGGGCAGTGGTCCCCATCGCGTCCGCTTACGAGCGTGGGACGATCCTGAGAATCGTTGCCACTTCATTGCCCGGCGTCATTCCGGCGTCCGCGCAATTCGTTATCAACGCTCCCAATTCGGGAGTAACCGTCCCACTCGAGCAGACGCCGCACGGCGCTCGATAACAAATCACTGTACTCACTCGAATCGGAGGAATAATGGTTAAGAATATGGTCGCGATGTTGCGCGACGACGAAGGCGCCACGATGGTTGAATACGGAATCATGGTTGCCCTCATCGCCGCCGTTTGTATCGTGCTCGTAACGACGCTTGGTAAAAACGTTTCCAACGCGTTCAACTCAGTCAACAACAATCTCTAATCCAATTCAAGCACTCTAACTGTAGCCGGGGCTGTCCTCTCTCCCTTCAGCCCCGGCCAATCTTTGAAAAAGGAGAATAATGTTCAACAGTTTGCTCGCGATGTGTCGCGACGATGAAGGCGCCACGATGGTTGAATACGGAATCATGGTTGCCCTCATCGCCGCCGTTTGTATCGTGCTCGTTATGACGCTGGGCCAAAACGTTTCCAACGCGTTTAACTCAGTCAACAATAACCTCTAATCGCAATATCAAACCGCAATGACCGTACTGCTCGTGACCGTTCTCGTAGCGGCGCTCATCGGAGCAATCAGTGACGTGAGAACCCGGCGCATCCCGAATGCGCTGGTGATCGCGTTGCTCGTTTGTGGCCTGATCGAAAATGTCGCGCTGTCGGGCTGGCATGGAGCCGTCGCGGATCTTGCGGTGGTTGCGGGAGTCTTGGCTGCGGGTACGCTCGCCTTTTCGTACAAACTGATCGGCGGCGGCGATATCAAGTTGCTTGCAGCCGCGGCCGGGACGCTCGCTTATCCCGTCGGCATTTCGTTCATCTTGCTGACCTTACTGTGCGGCGGTGTTCTGGCCGTCATATATGCGGCTTATCGCGGACGGCTCGGCACAACACTGGGTAACGTGCAAGCCGTGGCGCTTCCGCTCTTCGCCGGTGTTCGACCGGTACGTCCGCAACACGGACTGGCAATGCCCTATGCACTCGCAATATTTTCCGGCGCACTCTGCACCGCGGCGTTTCAGGCCGCACATTTGAGGCTGGTATGAATTCTCGCCGCACCACATTTATTATTGCGCTCGTCTTGGCGATTGGCGCCGGATGGCTGACGCTAAACTACATTTCGTCGATCCAACGCGCCAGCGCCATTAACAACCAGCCTCGCGAAATTCTGGTCGCGGCTCAAGACATTCCGGCGCGCGTTCCAATCACGCCGGCGATGCTCACCAAAGCGACGCGACCGGCGGCGGCCATCGAACCCGATGCGATCACGGATCCTTCGAAAGCGATCGGCGCAATTTCTCTCATCACCATTCCGTCGGGCGGCACGATCACGCTTTCAAAAGTTGGACACCCAAGCGACATGCCGTTGCCTGTCCGGTTACGACCCGGTATGCGCGCGCTCAGCATCCCGATCGACAAAGTCAAAGCTGTTTCCGGACTGATCGAGCCCGGCGACCGCGTCGACGTGATTGCCATTCCGCCCAAGACCGGCGATACTCCGCCGGCGGCAGTAACAATTCTGCGCGGTATTCTTGTTTTGGCGGTAGGCCCGCTTCTTGAAAATACCTCCGCAACGCCGTCGCCCGAAAACCAGGTTTCGACCACGATTACGCTGGCGGTAACACCGAAGCAAGCAGATTTAATCGAGATGGCCGATGTCAACACGACGTTGCGTTTGGCCTTGCGCTCGCCACGCGAACCGTTGAACTCCGAGCCTACCGAAGCGCTCAACTTCCCAGGTGGCCAGCCCAGTGCGGTAACCGCTTCTGCGCCGCAGCAACCGTCGGATGCGGCCGCGCTCGCAGCGCTGCTCGCAGCACAAAATCAGTCTCACGCCGCCGTTCGCAGCGCGCCGGTCGAGACTTCAGGCGCCGTTCAGGTCATCGACGGGGATCGCTACACAACAGGAAACCCGTGACCGCTCCTGTCTTTGCGCTCATCGGAGCGAAAGGCGGGTCCGGCGCAACCACGATCTGCGCGGAGCTCGCCAAAGCCATCAGCGGCGATCGCACGGTCGCGTTCGTCGACGGTGATCTCTCTGGCCGCCGCAGCGCGGCCATCTTGTTTGATTCCCTGCGCGATCTGGACACGGCGCGAGAAGATTCGCCGATTTCAGTTGCGCGCGCCGGCGCCGTAACCGTCGCCGAGCTGGCGCCGACGTACGATTCCGCGTTTACCATTAAATTCGACGACGTCGAGCAGCTCGCGTCGTCGTTGACGAGCTCGGTGAACTGCGTGCTGGCGGATGTTCCCATCCCGTTCGCAGCGCCCGTTCGCCCATTTGTCGTACGCGCGACGCGCTTTTTCGTCGTTGCCGAACCAACCGTTCTGGGATTGGCGTCGGCGCGTACGATGATTGACGAACTCAAGAAATTCGGCGTGCCGGCGGCGCGTATTGTGCTCTTGACCAATTGCCGGGATGGAAATCCCGTCGAAGATCGCTACGAAATCGAGCGCGCGCTGGGCGTAAAGGTCGCGGCCGAACTGCCGCCCCTACGCGATCGCTCATTTGCGCGCGCACTCGGCAATCTCGAGCGCATGCTTGCCGGCATCGAAGCGGAACCGCAGATCGAGGCGTTGCTGCCATCGGCGCGCGGCTTTATCCAAGATCGCCGGCGCGAACCACGATCGGCGATGCGAGGCACGCCGGACACACCGCAAGCGCCGGCTACATCCGGAAACGGAAGACAATCGCCACGTTCCGGCCTGGCTTCGCCGCGCGATCGCATCAAAACCGACATTCACGAAGCACTCGCGAAAAAAGTGAATCTTGTTGAAGCAGCCCAAGCACACAGCGATGCCGCCAAACTTGCGGAGCTGCGCGTCAAAATTCAGGACATTGCACAGCAGATCGTCGGTGACATCGACGAGAAGGATCTCACTGCCGAAGAGATCGCCCAACTCAAAGAGGAGGTCATCAACGAAGCGCTCGGATTAGGGCCGCTCGAAGATCTGATGACCGATCCGGCCATAACCGAAATCATGGTCAACGGTCCAAAACGCGTCTACGTCGAGCGTCTTGGGAAAATCGATCGCACCGCCAAAGAATTTACGAGCGAACAGCAATTGCGTTTGGTTATTGAGCGCATCATTGCGCCGCTCGGCCGTCGCCTGGACGAGTCGGTACCGATGGTGGACGCCAGACTGCCCGACGGTTCGCGCGTCAACGCAATTATTGAGCCCCTCTCGATCGATGGAGCGACGCTCACGATTCGCCGCTTTGGCACGCGACGGCTCACCGCGCAGGATCTTCTGGATAAAGGGTCAGCCGTTCCGCAAATGCTCGATTTTTTACGCGCCTGTATCGAGGCTCGGCTCAACATCATCATTAGCGGCGGCACCGGCTCGGGCAAGACGACGTTCCTGAATATTCTTTCGAGTTACATTCCCGAACGCGAACGCATTGTGACGATCGAAGACTCTGCCGAACTCTTCCTGAATCAGCCGCACGTTGTGCGGCTCGAGTCGCGGCCGGCGAATATCGAAGGGCGCGGCGAGATCACGATTCGAGAACTCGTGCGCAACTCGCTGCGCATGCGTCCCGATCGCATCATCGTCGGCGAGTGCCGCGGCGGCGAATCGCTGGACATGTTGCAGGCGATGAACACCGGCCACGATGGTTCGCTGACGACGGCCCACGCAAACTCGCCCCGGGACGCGCTGTCGCGTTTGGAAACGATGGTCATGATGGCGGGCTTCGATTTACCCGTGCGCGCCATTCGCGAGCAGATTGCGAGCGCCGTGGACCTGATCGTGCAAACCGCACGCATGCGCGACGGCAGCCGTAAGATCATCTCGGTCAGCGAGATTGTGGGCATGGAGGGCGACGTCGTTACGATGCAAGAGATCATCCGGTTTCAGCAACACGGAGTCGACAAGGACTCCAAAGTGTCGGGTGAGTTTCAATATAGCGGCGTCCAACCCCAGTGTCTGCACCGTTTTGACGAGTACGGTATTCAGTACGATGTCCGCGGACTGGCGTCGCTGGCATCGGCGGGTGCGCTATGGTAAGCACGTCGGCAACGCTCGATTTCCGCGCTCAGTCGGACAACCTCAAAAAGATCTCCGAAACACTCGACAAGGCCGGCATCACTACCAGTCTGCGCCAGATTGGGATTGGCCTGGCTATTGCCACCATTGTGTTATGGTTTTTGGCGCTGCGCATCATCCACCCATCGCTCGTCGGCGGCTTCTTCTTGCTATTCGTGTGTGCCGGCTTGTCCGTGGGCGGGTTCTGGATGAACGTTCAGATGAAAGTGCGCAAGCGCTTGGATCAGTTCGTGCAGCAGCTCGAACTGGCTCTTCGTTTAATCGCTAGCGGCGTTCGCATTGGTTTGGGGCTGCGTCAGGCGCTGACGATCGTCATTGAAGAGATGCCCGATCCGGCACGTTATGAATACATTCGGATCATCGGTCAAACCAATATCGGAGTGAGCGTTTACGACGCCATGGATGACCTCGCGAACCGGATGCACTGCAACGAAACGTTAATGATGTCGCGTGCCATACGCATCCAATCGCAAACCGGCGGTGACCTTGGGAAGATTCTCGAACATCTTGCTAACACGATCAAAGAACGGCGGCGGATTCAACGCAAAATTTCCGCATTAACCGCAGAAGGACGCGCGGGCGCAGCCATCCTGAGCGCGTTGCCGCCGTTTCTCACGGCGTTCATCGCGCTTACCGAGCACGACATGGGCCATGCGCTGCTTTTCACGTTCCCGGGCCACGTTGCGCTGGGACTGGTGGTCGTTCTGGAAATTCTCGGTGTCCTGACGTTGCTGAAGATTCTCAAGATCGAAGTATGATCATCTTCGGAATCATTTTTCTCGGAATGATCGCGGCGTTTCTGTTCGCTGTGTCGCTGATTCCGCAAAAAAGTCCGCTGACAAAAACGCTCGAAGAGCTTGAAGCGCGCGGCAGGGATCGCGACTCCAAGATGGTGCGTTCATTCGACAAGCTGTTCAGTAAAGAACGGCGCGGCCGTCTGCTGCGAAAATTGATGGAAGCCGGGTGGTATACGGTAACGCCCGCGCAGATGGGCGCGCGCATCGTCGCCGGCGCCGTCTTCGGCTTGGTGATCTCCTTCATATTGCTGGCCCTGATTCACGCGAGTCTGACGATGACGGTCCTCGTGAGCTTGATGATGGCCGGCGGCGGCGCGTATCTGCCATTTTCCTCGCTCGAACGCGCCTGCGAATCCCGGAAGAAGCAAGTACAAAAAACGCTGCCCGATTTTCTGGACATGGTTGCAACCACCGTTCAAGCCGGACTCTCGGTGAACGCGGCACTCGTGTATTCGATCGATTCGGCGCCGGGCGCCCTTGGCGATGAAATCAAGGCTACGCTCTCGGAGATCCGCCTTGGCCGATCGCGGCTCGAGGCGTTGCGTTCAGCTGCGGAGCGTTTGCAACAACAGCAATTCAGCACGACGGTGACGGCAATCACCCAGGCCGAGCGTTTGGGCAGCAACATCTCCAAAGTTCTCAACGAGCTGGCCGAAGATGTGCGCAACCAACGGATTATGTTGGTCGAAGAACACGCCGCGAAGTTACCGGTAAAAATGATCTTTCCGATGGCGCTGTTCCTGCTGCCCGCAATCTTCGTGGTCATATTCGGGGCGCTCGTCGCGAACTATTTCGCCCACTAATGCTGAGTTATATTCTTGGAGCCTTGTTCTTCGCCGCTGCCGGCTATCTCGGATCGCTGCTCGGTTTGGAATTCTCGGAACGCATCGAACCGTTTGCAGATGGTCCGCCACCCGGCCGCGCTCCGATTCCCATTTTGATTGCGGCGTGCGCCGCGATCGGCGCTGTGGTTACCGCACACGCGAGTCCCGGACAAGTGCTGCTCATTGCGATCGTTTGCACGGCGTTGGTGGCCATTTGGATAACAGATTGTACGCGCGGCATCGTGCCTGACGTTTTCACGTTGGGACCGCTCGGTTTGATCTTGATAGTCGCGCTCTGGCAACACAATTGGTTCGTGTTTCTCTCGGCCGCCGTACCGTTTGTACCGTTCGCAATTGCCGCCATTATCTCGCACGGGCGCGGAATGGGCTGGGGGGATGTCAAGCTGGTTGCGCTCGGAGGCGCATTGCTGGGCGCGGAAATGTCAGTTTTCGCGTTTGCTCTGGCGTGCCTAGCCGCGGCGCTGCTGAACTATTTGCGCGGGAACCGGCGCGGTCCGATTGTCTTTGCACCGTACTTGGCGGCCGCAATTGCCCTGTCCATTCCGGCCGGCGTTCTTCGCTGAGTGTGATCGCATGCCGCAATTACGCAACGCAACAACCGGAGAAGTCATCGCCGAGGACGTCAAGGTCGCGACGACCTGGTGGGAGCGTTTTGCCGGCCTAATTCCACGCAAGAGCGTCGATCCCGACGAGGGCTTGTGGTTTCGCGACTGCTGGGCAATCCACACGTTGCTGATGAAGACCGCGATCGACGTGATCTTCGTTGACCACGAAGAGCGCGTCTTGCGGACGCGGGCACGCGTCAAACGGAATCGCTTTGCCGTCGCCTGTTTCGGCGCAACCGGCGTGGTCGAACTTGGCCCCGGAGCGCTCGAAGGACGCGATGTGCTTCCCGGCGACCGGCTGGAGCTAAAGTAATGGGCCGGTTCTCTGCGGCGATTGTCGCTTTCGCAACCGGCACGGCTTTTGTCGCGAGTGGACGCGCGCTTCCGGAATTCTTCATTCAGCTGCGCGATCCTAATTTGCTTGGCGGGACCGGCTATACGTGGCTGCTGCATACATTCGGGTTCTCTGTCGTCGCCAGTCTGTGCGCCGTCACTGCGGCGGCCGCTCTGCTTTTGGCCGCGTGGCGTACGCGGTTGCGCGGCGCGTCGGACTGGCACGTCGGTCTGGCCGCCACCCTGATCGCACTCTGTCTCATGGGCCGCTTGGGCGTCAGCTTGGATCCGATCGCCTGGCTCTGCGCCGCAGCGATCTGTTTGCTATTGGATCGCGACGATCTCTGGAGCGCTGCCGCGATCGTCGTCATCGTTGCATTCTGGTCGCTGACGCAAGGCGGTGCGACTGCGGGAGCGCTTATCATCGCACTTTCGGCCGCCGGTTACCTGATCGATAAACGCCGGCTCGATGCGGCCGCCTTTACCAGATTGATTACATCAGCCCTGGCCATTGCCGTTTCGCTGGTTCAAGTCCACTCCGGCGCTTTCTCGATGTACGGCGCGCACGCGCTGTACCTTGACTCCTTGCTGGGGGGCGCGCAGCGCGATCGGCTGTGGGCAGGTGCATTCACGCCGCAAAATCTCGGTTTTGCCGCCATCGTCGTGCTGGCCGGATGGTATGGCATCCGCCGTCGCGAGCGCGCCGGTGATGCTCTGACGTTTTTCGCGATGCTGATATTATCGCTCGCCGATGCGCGCAATCTTCCGTTGTTCGGCATTGTCGCGGGGCCGGTCGTTGCCGACGCCTTGGCAAGCTACTATCTAGCAAAACGCGAACGGCCCCGGGGCTCATTGTCGGCATACGGCGTTGCATTTGCGGCAGCGGCCTGTGCGTTTGTTGCGGCGGTCACCGTCATGCAACCAAAGATCGTCGCGTGGCCTCGCCCGGCAAACACCACGTTGTTGAGCGCGCTGCTGGCGCGTCCAGGCCCGCACCATGTTTTGTGCGTACAGCCACGCTGGTGCGATGCAGCGGCGTTCTTGCGATCCGGAAAGCTTTCGGTCGTGTTGGATGACCGCGCCGGAGCTGCCGCGCCCGTCGCGCGGAAGATTCAGCGCGACGTTGCCGATGCAATCGGCAATTGGCAAGAAGATCTCCGCCGCGCAAATATTGATGGAATTCTCGCCGATCAAGATAACCGGCTGGTCTCGCTGTTACACGCCGACGGTTGGCAGAGCACCATCTCGTCGGGCGGAACCATTTTGCTGCAAAAGTTCAGTAAGCAATGAAAATCGCTTGGGCAATCATTGCGATCTTCGGCGCGCGTTTTGCGGCTATCGCCTGGCATTACCGCGGGCAAGATGCGGATCTGTCATGGCAGCAGTGGTTGGGCAACCAAGTTTTGTCGCTGCACCGCATACCGTCGCAACTTGGGCTCGAAACTTTCACCGCGCCTGGCGCTCATTGGGTTGCGCAGGAATGGCTTTTCAGCACCGCGATTGCTGCGACAATCTCGAGCTGGCGATTTTATGTGCTCGCGATCGCCGTCGCGTTGGCCGCAGTTTGTGCATTGGCGGTAACGGCGTGGCGCGCGCACCGTCGCGGCTCTTCAACGTTCGCGACTACGCTGACGACTGCGCTCGTTGGCCTTGCCATGATGCAATCGTTTGGCGTGCGCGCACAGATTTTCGGATGGGCGCTTTTGGCAATTATTATGCTATTGCTCGATCTGGAGTCGCCGCTTATCTTTCTCATCATTCCGCTCACAGTGGTATGGGCGAATCTGCATGCCAGCGCGTTGATCGTGCCGGCGCTGGTGGGATTTTGGACGTTGGGAACGGCGGTTGAAGATCGCGCATGGACACCGCGCCTCGAGCGGAACGTCGTGCTCACCGTCGGCACTTGTCTCGCGGTTTTGCTCACGCCGTTGTCGTGGCACCTTCCCGCTTATGCGGTTGCGCTGCAAACCAGTGCAATACGCAGCTCCATCAGTGAGTGGCAACCGCCGGATCTTACGATTCCATCGTTCTATGCGGGTCTGCTACCGCTGATCGCGATGGCATGCTTCTTCGGAATAGCCGCACCGCGCGAGCGCTGGCGTGACGGCATGCTGTTTGCCGTCATGACCGTTCTGGCGTTCACCGCCATCCGGCACATGTCACTGTGCGCAATTGTTATCGCGCCAATGGTGGCGCAACGCTTGAGCAGCACAATTCCGCTTCGCGCGCGCCTCAACGTTGTGCTGTCCGAACGCTTTAGTGAAGTTTTGGTCCTTGGCTCGAGCGCCGTTGCTGCGCTATTGATCATTCTGACGCTTAACCAAGCTCCCGCAGTAGCTAGATCGCCGTTACCGAATGCGGCGATTGCGCGCATTGCGCAAACGCCCGGCGTACATAAGCTCTATTGCGAAGACTTCGCCTGGTGCAGCATGGCACTATCCTCAAAGAACATTCGCGTTTTTCTTGACGGCAGATGCGATCCGTTCCCCGATTCCGTTTGGAAAGCGTATCTCGATATAGAAAAGGTAACGCCGCGCTGGTCGAGTGCGCTCGACGCTTACGGTACCGACACGGTGTTGGCGAAAGCAGGTCGGCCACTGGCGCAGATCCTGCGCTCGCAACACGGATGGCATCTGTTCTACCGTGACAAAGGCTTTGTGGTGTACGTGCGCAATGCGCCGCGAGCTTAGCGCGGAGATGAGCGCGGCGCGCATCAAGCATGTGGACGGCCTGCGCGCCCTCGCCGTCCTTAGCGTACTGCTCTACCACGCGACCAAAACATTACCGAACTCGGCATGGTTCTCGCAAGGACGTCACGGCGTCGATCTGTTCTTTGTGATCTCCGGGTTTTGCTTGTCGTATCCGGTGGTGAGCTCGATTGCGAGATCCGGAACGGCCGGCCTCGACATTCCGTCATTCTTTGCAAAACGTGTCGTCCGGATCGTTCCGCCCTACTTCGCTGCCATCGTTGCATTTGCAGTCCTCACCGTCGCGCTTCTTGCTATTCGCGCGCCGTTACCGGAAATGATAACGGCTATTTCACCGCTTGACATCCTCAAGCAGTTCTTCTTTCTGGATTACAACTCTAATTATTCGAACGGTTCATTCTGGACATTGGCCGTCGAAGCTCGCTGGTATCTCCTTTTTCCGCTCATTCTTTGGCTTTGGGTCACACGCCGGAAAGCGTTTTGGCTGGTGGCCGCCCTTAGCTTCTTTACCTATCACTTTACACGTTTGGGCGGAGCCGGCTTCCTGAGTTCTCCACCCGGGATGGATTTTGCAACGCTGCCTGCATTCATGTTCGGAATTGTAGCAGCCGAGATGCACGTGCGGAACGACTCGCGAGCAGCTTATGCATTTTTGGCGATGCCCGCGCTGCTTTTGCCGACGTGGCTCACTCACGGAGGCGATGCCGTTCAGGATAGTCTTGACTGGCAACTGATTTCAGTCGCCGTGGTGTTGACCGTCGGTCATTATCGGATGCTGGGACAGATATTTTCGTGGAAGCCGCTAGCGTTTGTCGGTGTGGCATCGTACAGCATCTACCTTTATCACGAGCCAATCCTCGGAACGCTCGAACACGTATTCCATGTGGCATGGCCGGCTGCCGCGGCCGCGAGCCTCGCCGCGGGCATCACAGCGTGGTACATGGTTGAGCGGCGCTTGCAGCTGTCTGCGATAAAAAATGTTTGGGCCACCGAGCTAAAGACTCCATTTGTTAGGTTTTTCCGGGCGTTCGATCTCCCGCAAGAGACGCAACTGGCAGGAACGGCCGCAGTGCTGGTTGCGCCCGCAAAAGAAAACTCGTTATCACCCCAAACCGTCATCAAGCTCGCGCCGCAATTCATAGGCGAAAGCCCGCTGCACGTTACGCGCTAGGCCCTTTGCGGGGCGCCGCGCAGACTGAGATCCTTTGCGCCGCGCACAGCCAATGCGGCGCTGACCGCAAAAAGGACTAAGCCGATCCAAGTCGGCGCCTTACCGACCCACCAGACGATTCCCGCGCTGGACGTCTTCTCTGAGATAAATCGCGCCCAGGAAGCTTCAGCCAACGACGGGTCGAGCGTTCCGCCGGCGTGCGTGACGATTTGCGGGCCGTAGACCACCGCCAGCGCCATTAACGCGGCGCAAAAAAGCGCTGCGCCAAAACCAACCCGCAAAGTCACTCGCAACGGAGCCGATAGCACGATCGTAGCGATGGCCGCGGTACCGGCTATCATCGGAACCGCCAGCAGTGGTTGCATAAGAATAAATTCCCAGGGAAAAGCGATCAGCACGATCGCAACCGCGACAGAGCCGCGAATCTTGCCGGAGCTTTGGAAATAGAGCAGCAAGCTCGCCGGGAACGCAAGCGTGATCTCGCTGTAATGCACGAAAGGGCCTCCAATTACCGCGAATGCCGGCGGGATGAGCAGAAGAAATGCCGGATTGCGAAACTTCTGCGCGAGCTGACCGCTTAACCAAATCCCGGCGACGATCATGAGGCCGTAGCTGATATCTCCGCAAAGCAGTGCCAAACGATCCGAAGCTCCCAAGGCTTGGGCAAACCAGGCCGTGCTATATTGCATGATGTATCCGATCTCGGATGCCGCGTGGTTTGGGAGCACGCGCGTAAAATACGAAATCGCCAAGCTCGTGCCGCCAACCGTTAAATCGAGTGCCACAAGAAACAGCGCCAGCATTACGATCGGCAACCGCGCCGCCCGTACGTAGATGAAGACCGTCAAAAATACCGGTAACGCAACATGCGGCAGCAGCGCTGTCACCGCCAACGCCCCGATCACCGGCCACGAAAATCCGCGCCGCAAAACAAGCGAACCGGCGGCTAGGGCTGCGATGATAAATGGCGCGAGCTCTCCGTACGGAATAACCGCCACTGCCAGAGCGAACGCCAGGAGCGTAAACGGAATGATCGCAGGCCGCCGACAGAGCTGCGCCAGATAATTGCACGCTGCTGCGGTAGCAACGAGCAGCAACACAAACCAAAACGCCGCCGCAAGCGGATACGGCAACAGAGCTAGCGGCACAAAGACCGACAGGACGTATCCGGGGAACGGCGCCGGCAGATCGACGCCGGGACGCGTTGTATGCAGCCCAAACGGTTGAGGCGCAAGTTCGCAGTGCAGCATTGGCGTAGCGGCATATGGGCTGACTCCATGGAGCACCGCCGTGCCGCCGCAATAAAAGGCGCGAAAATCGCCCATTAGCCAAGCGCCGTTTTTACCGTTGCTCACCAGCTGCCACGCCAGCAACGCGCAGGCCGCAACGATTACAACGGCTGACAGCGCTTTCGTTGTTTTACTTGGTGTTGACGACATAGGTTCCGCCGAAAAACAAGGACAGCAGTCCGCCCCATGTGGGCAGTTTCGGAATCCACCACACGATTCCCGAACTTGCCGTTTGATCGGAGATGTGTTTTGCCCAGGACGCTTCCGCCAAACTTGGATCGAATGCTTTTGCGAGATGCGGAGCTGTTTGTGGTCCAAAATGCCATGCTAAGACTAAGCACACCGCGCAGAAGAGCGCAGCCGCAAGGCCGACGCGCAACGCGAGCTGTAACGGAGCTCCGACAACTATAGCGCAGATCGCAATGGCGCCGATAACTAAAGCGACGATCAGCAATGGCTGCGTCACGACCGACTGCCACGGCAGCGCCACGCAAACGACTGCAATCGCGGCCAACATTTTGGTGACGCCTGTGGCTCGGCTAAATAGTAAGAGCGCGGCCG
>DASYYA010000216.1:0-8285 GCA_035934355.1 Candidatus Rubrimentiphilum sp.
AAATGGATGACGCGGTTATTCGCAAGCATATCGAAACGTATGTGAACGAATTCAGCGAGGATGTGGGCGACGAAGGCGCGGCCGCGGCCAACGAGCTCTTTGCACGCGTGCGGGCCCTTGTTTAGGCTTGCACTCGCGTTAGCCGCCGTCGCGCTGCTTGCTGCGACACTCCCGCCGGCCCGCGTGACATTGGGCGATGAAGTTTTCTTAGATAGCGCCTGGCACGATCTTCAAGGGCGCTGCGTCGGCGTGATTACCAACCA
Organism: Candidatus Rubrimentiphilum sp.; assembly: GCA_035934355.1. Classification (GTDB taxonomy): domain Bacteria; phylum Vulcanimicrobiota; class Vulcanimicrobiia; order Vulcanimicrobiales; family Vulcanimicrobiaceae; genus Rubrimentiphilum. Next base: position 264 of record DASYYA010000216.1, read on the forward strand.
AACCGGCGTCACTTCCCGTTTGGTCAACATCGTCGACGCGATTCGCGCCAAGGGCGACATCTGTTTGAAAGCGATCTATTCGCCCGAGCACGGCTTGCGTGGCGATCGTCCGGCCGGCTCGTATGTAGCGTCGTACACCGATGAGCGCACCGGACTTCCGGTCTACAGCTTGTATGGCGCGCAGCGGCACCCAACGGCGCAGATGCTCGACGGCGTGGATGTGTTGCTCTTCGATATCCAAGATGTCGGCGCGCGTCCCTACACGTACGTTTCAACAATGGCGTACGCCATGGAAGCGGCCAAACAATTTGGCAAAGAGATTTGGATCTTGGATCGGCCCAATCCGATCGGTGGCACAACGGTCGAAGGCCCCGTGCTCGATCCCAAGTTCAAATCGTTCATCGGACTCTATCCGATTGCGATGCGTCATGGAATGACCGTCGGCGAGCTGGCCGAGATGTTCAATAAGGAGTTCGGCATCGGCGCCAACCTTCGCGTCATCAAGATGCGCGGGTGGCACCGTTCGATGTTGTGGCCCGACACCGGGCTGCAGTGGGTCCAAACTTCGCCCAATATTCCCGAATGGAGCACGACGGTTGTTTATCCGTGCACCGGACTGATTGACGGTTTGGGGCTCAACGGCGGAATTGGAACCACGCGCCCCTTCAAGTACATCGGTAGTGCCAATGTCGATGCATATGCGTTAGCCGACGCATTGAATGCGCGTCAAATTCCCGGAGTCTATTTCCGTGCGGCATATTGGTCGCCGCTCTTCGGTGGTCTTGAAGGGCACGAGCTTGGCGGCGTTGAGCTCGATGTCTTCGATCCCAAACATTTTCTCGCGGTACGTACGGCTGTCGAGATTGCCACTGCGATTCGTGAAACGTCACCCGGCGCTATTCATGCCAACGAAAAATCCTTGGCAACTGACTGGGGAACCGACACGTTCTTTACCGGCTTGCAATCCGGCTTGACCGCCGCACAGATCGAAGCGCGCTGGGCGCCCGCTCTGCGGCGATTCCTGGCGATCCGGGAGAAGTATTTGCTCTACCGTTGAAGCGGTAGCTGATATGTTGGCGCAGCGGTTGATCGACGCGTTGGGTGCGGATGCGGTCAAGACCGCGCCCGAAGATCTCGCCGTCTACGCATTCGACGCCTACTCTGAAGGCAAGCTGCCATCGGCAGTGGTGTTGCCCGGATCGACGCGCGATGTTGTGGCTGCGGTGAAGATTGCCAGGGATTGCGGCGAACCGATCGTGCCGCGCGGAGCCGGCACCGGCTTGTGCGGCGGCGCCATTCCGGCCAATGGTGGCGTCGTCTTTTCCTTTGCGCGCATGAATCGCGTGCTCGAACTGGATGCGCGCAACCGGCGCGCACGCGTGCAACCCGGATTGATCAACCTCGATCTTTCCAAATCCGTTGCCCATGCCGGATTGTTCTATGCGCCCGATCCGTCGTCGCAAAAAGTTTCGACGATCGGCGGCAACATCGGCACCAATGCGGGCGGGCCGCATTGCCTGTCGTACGGGACCACCGTCAATCACGTGCTCGAACTCGAGATTGTCGACGAGAACGGCGACGTCTTCACCACTTCGGTTGACGAAACCGGATACGATCTGACCGGCGTGCTGGTCGGCAGTGAAGGCACGCTGGCGATCGTCTGCTCCGCGTGGGTGCGTCTGATGCGGACGCCGGAGAGCGTGCGCGTGTGGCTCGCGGCTTTCGACGATGTGAATGCGGCCTCAGCCGCCGTCTCGGGGATTATCGGCGCCGGCATCATCCCGACGGCACTGGAGATGATGGATCGTGTCATGCTGCCGCCAATCGAAGCGGCCTTTCACGCCGGTTATCCTACGGACGCCGCTGCCGTTTTGTTAATTGAAAACGCCGGATTCGAAGACGAAATGAACGCGCATGAAAGCCAGATTCGCGATGTCATGAAAGAACAGGGAGCGACGACTTGGCGTGCGGCGCGCTCGCAAGCCGAGCGCGATGCGTTGTGGGCCGGCCGCAAAGGCGCGCTCGGTGCAACCGGTCGGATTGCACCCAACTACTACATTCAAGACGTCGTCGTGCCGCGCACCAAACTGCCGCAAGCGTTACAAGCCGTCGAAGACGCGTGCCGTCCGCAAGGAATCATTGCGGGAAACGTTTTCCATGCCGGCGACGGCAATTTACATCCGCTTCTCATGTACGATCGCGGCGACCGCAAACAAGTAGCCGCCGTAATCGAAGCCGGCAATCAAATTCTGGGTGCAGCCGTCGATCTGGGCGGCACGATTAGCGGCGAGCATGGCATTGGTTACGAAAAACGCGACACGCTGACGCGCATCTTTTCCACCGACGATTTGGCGACGATGGCCCGCCTGCGCGATGTTTTCGACCCCAAACGATCGCTAAACCCGGAGAAAATCTTCCCCGCCGGTGTCGGGTGCGCCGAGGTGCAGCGATGATCGCCGAAGCTGCGCAAGAACGTTTGGCGCCCAAAACGGTCGCGCAACTCTGCGAGATTCTTGCCCGTTGCGACCGCGAACGCCGAAACGTGCGCGTTGAAGGCGGTAAGACGCTTTCGGGTTTTGGGCCGGTACTGGCGCAAGCCGATTTCATTGTCTCGACCACCAACCTGCATGCGATTATTACACACGAATACCATGATTTGACTTGCTCGGTGCAAAGCGGCGTACGCGTCGCGCAACTAGCGGCGGCGTTGGCGAAGCACGGACAGTTTGTGCCGATCGATGTGCCACTATCGAAAAAAGCCACCGTCGGCGGATCGCTTGCATCGGGGTGGCCCGGGCCGCGCCGGCATCTCTACGGCCGCGCGCGTGACTTTGTGATCGGCTCGCAAGTTGTGCTGGCCGACGGAACGCTGGCGCACGCCGGCGGCATGGTTGTAAAAAACGTAAGCGGCTACGATATGAGCAAACTCTATATCGGATCGTTTGGAACGCTTGGCGTTTTCGCGCAACTCAATTTTAAAACGCTTCCGATCCCGCGCCGCCGCCGCGCCTTGATTGCGCCACTCCCGGAAGCCACGCGTTCGCGTGCGATCATGCAGATCGCGGCGCTGCCGGTTATTCCCGCTGCCGCCTTTTGCGCCGAAGGGTTCGGCAAAACTGTGGACGGCACCGACGATATTGATGGTCGCGTGCTCCTGTATTTCGAAGGCTCGGAAGAATTGCTGGACCGGGCCACCTTGGAAGCGCGTTCCGCTTTGGGGCGCGCCGGCGTGCCCGAGACAGCGATCGTGGACACTGGTGCTTCGGAAAGTTTTGACCGCTCCCTCAACGCCTGCATCGCGAATAAACGCGGACGCTCGATTACCTATCGTTCGCTCGGACTCCCCGGTACGGCGCAAGAGCGCGCGGTGTTGCTGCGTGATGTCTGCAATCGCCACGAGCTCTTCACCGATGTGCTTTTCGACGTGATGAACGGCGACGTTTTTGTGCGCGCGAGCGAACGCAGTGCCGAACGCTTTGCCGCCAAGATCGCACTCTGTCATGCCGAACTGCGCGCGCTCGAGCCACGCGCGGTGATTGTCGCTTCGGACGCCCCGATTCGCGCAACCTTTGAAGCGTGGGGTGCGACGCCGCCCGCGATCGAAAAGATGCGCGCATTGAAGGCACGATTCGACCCTCATGGAACGCTTAATCCGGGGAGATTTATAGGCGGTATCTGATGCGCATCGCCGTCTTCGGCGCCAGTGGTTTTGTGGGCAGCCATCTCGTGGCCGCCTTGCAAGCACGCGGCGACGAAGTGCGCACCGCGTCAATGCGCGAACCCAAAGCCGCCGCCGCGGCTGCAAGCGGCACCGATGTTGCGGTGAATTTAGCCGGCGAGCCGCTCGCGCAGCGCTGGAACGGCGAAGTCAAACACCGCATTCGTGAAAGCCGCACGACACTTCCGTCGCAGTTCTTCGACGCGATGGCGAACGTCAACCCGAAACCGCGCGTCTACGTCTCCGCGTCGGCAATCGGCTATTACGGGACGAGCGAAAACACATCGTTTACCGAAAAGAGTCCCGCAGGAATGGATTTTTTGGCCCAGGTCTGCGCCGAGTGGGAAGCGGTAGCGCAGCGCGGCAAAAACTTCGGAATGCGCGTCGCGTGCGTGCGCTCAGGCCTTGCGCTCGGAAACGACGGCGGCATCCTCGCCAAGATTCTTCCCGTATTTAAAAGCGGCACCGGCGGCCGGCTCGGCAGCGGCAAACAGTGGTATTCCTGGGTGCACATTGACGATCTCATTAACATTTATTTGCTGGCAATCGATCGTGTGAGCGGCCCGATCAATGGGACGGCACCCAATCCCGTGCGCAACAAAGATTTCACCGAAACGCTAGCACGCAAACTCAATCGTCCGGCAGCATTGCCCGTCCCGAAGTTTGCCCTCAAAATCGTTTTGGGCGAAGGCGCGGAGATGGCGTTACAAGGTCAATGCGTGTTGCCGGAGCGCGCCCAAGCGGAAGGCTACATATTCAAATATCCGACGTTGGATCTCGCACTGGCGAATTTACTTTAGGTAGTCATGCTGAGGACGATAGGACGAGGGGCGCGCAGAGAGGCGTTTCCATTACGGGGTCTGTCGTGATGACCGCGTGTGGAAAAATATTGGGTTTACATGGTGCTTTGCTCAGACGCGAGCTACTATACGGGCATAACAAATAACGTCGAGCGCCGCGTTTGGGAACACAACGAAGGAATTAACCGGCACTGCTACACCTACACACGACGACCGGTACGACTTGTTTATGCCGGCGGATTCGATAATCCGAACGACGCCCCTCGTTCCTCGGGGTTCCTCGTCCTACCGTCCTCGGAATGATCCCTACGCGATCGCTTCTTCGATCGGAAACTCGAGCGCCTCGAGATATTTTTCAGCGTCCATCGCGGCGCGACAGCCCGCGCCCGCTGCCGTAACTGCCTGTTTGTAACGAATGTCATTCACGTCGCCGGCGACGAACACACCTTCGATATTCGTCGAGACGCCGTCGGGAGAGACGATATAACCGCCCTTGTCTAACTCCAATTGACCCTTGAAGATTGCGGTATTGGGATCGTGGCCGATCGCAATGAAGAGCGCATCGGCGTGGAGTTCGCTCTGCGTTCCGTCGACGACGTTCCGCAACCGCAGCGCATGCAACTTCTCCTCGCCGAGCGCTTCTTCGACAACCGTATTCCAAATAAACGATATCTTATTGTGGCCGAACGCGCGGTCGGCCATGATTTTGCTCGCACGCAAAGCGTCGCGGCGATGAATCACAGTAACTTTATAGCCGAAGCGCGTTAAAAACAGCGCTTCTTCCATCGCGGAGTCGCCACCGCCGACAACCACAATGTGCTTTTCGCGGAAAAAGGCGCCGTCACACGTGGCACACGTAGAAATACCGCGGCCGCGCAAACGATCTTCGCCCGGAATGTTGAGCCAACGCGAATTCGCGCCGGTTGCGACGATGATACATTTTGCGTGAAACTCCGCTTCGGCGGTGCGCACCGTCAATGGTTGTTTGGTAAAATCCACCGAAGTGACGTCAACGTTCTCGATGCGCGCGCCGAAGCGCTCGGCTTGTTCGCGAAACTTGATCATCAAGTCCGGACCCATGATGCCATCGGGAAATCCCGGATAATTCTCGACGTCGGTGGTGAGCATCAATTGACCGCCGTACATCCCGCCCGCGAGCACGAGCGGATGCAGGTTCGCGCGCGCGGCGTAGATGGCGGCCGTGAGCCCCGCCGGGCCGGAGCCGATAATGATGACTCGTTCCATGGGTGCTACAGGTTCGACCGGGCCGGGAAGGCTTCCGGTTGCAACGGGCGCCGGGGCAACGCGCGCAGAATCGTTTTTGATGGCGCTCGAAGACGACTTTTGCGACGTTTTAACCAAAGCAATGCGCGGCACCGGTGAAGGCCCCGCAGAACTCGCCAAAAAGACCGGACTCGACGCCCGCGCCATCGACCGGTGGCGGCGCGGCCGCGATACGCCGAGCGAAGAGCAAGCGCGCACACTCGCAGTGCCGCTGCAACTCGATCCGGGAAAATTCGCCGACGCCGCCCTGCAGCGGTGGCAACCGGATCCGCTGTCGCTTGGCGACGTGCGCCATCATCCGCAGTATCCGCACCCGAGCAACGGCTACGTCTTCTTTTTAGACGGCGGAAAACGCGCGGCATTAGTCGATCCGGCCGGCATGCCGGCCAACTTGCTGCGAATCTTGCGCGACGGCGCGTACCATTTGGAGTACATCTTCATCACGCATAAGCACGCCGATCACTGTGATGCCACCAGTGATGTAGCCGCGCAATTCCCGCGCGCCAAGATTGTGATGCATCGCGCCGACGTCCATGCGATCGGTTCGCTGGCAACCAACGCGCTCTTAGTGAAGGATGGCGAGGAGCTTCCGTTCGGCGACGTGCGCATTCGGTTGCTGCACACGCCCGGACATACCGACGGTTCGGCGTCATATCTCTTTAAATCAACGCTTTTTACGGGCGACACGCTGTTCGCGGGCAGCGTCGGCGGAGCGTACGGCGACGCCTCAACCTATGCCGATATTCTCAACAGCGTTCGTTCGAAAATCTTCGTGTTACCCGACGATACGGTACTGATGCCGGGCCACGGACCTCCCAGCAAAGTCGGCTGGGAGAAACTGCATAACCCGTTCTTCTAAAGTTTAGCGACGACGTGCGAGTTGGCGCGAACCACGACATGTGTGTGCCGCGCGGCTTTAGGATCGGTGCGGATCAGCGAAAACTCCAAAAAAGCATTCCCATGACTGTCGAGATCCAGCATCGAGTGGAAGGGCGAACAGAGGCGGCTCGTGCAGAACGCGGCGATCCATCCCGGAGCAACGTTGCTCGCATCCAAGACCACGTGCTGACGCGCGGCGCCGCGAATATGCATCGCATAGGCGACCGAATATTCCGTCCCGCTCGGCGCAGTGGGAAGCGACGCGCCCTTCCAGGGGCTTAAGAGTACCGTAATGAGCGCCGCCACGACCGTCATGCGCGCAGCTTATACCCCGAATATGCCATCGACAGCGCAATCGAAAGCGACAATGCGGCCAAGCCCGTGATGACGGTCACCGAAAGCCACAACGGCAAATAGCTCGCGCTGGTATAGCTATACCGGAAGGCATCGATCGTATAGAACATCGGGTTAAAGTATTCAAAGCGCAAAATGTTCGCGGGCAAAAACTGTGCCGGAGTGAAGGCGCTCCCGACAAACACGAGCGGCGTAATTGCAAATGTTGTCAGTGCTGCCAAGTGGTCGAATTTTTCTGCCATGAGTCCGAAAATCACCCCGAGCGCTGAGAAGAGCAGCGACACATCGATAATGATTGCAAAATAGAGTAGCCAATCGTGCGGCAACGTATGCACCAGCGCAAACCCGAGTCCCATGATAAGGCATGCGATCAGCAACGCACGCGTAATGCTGCCGAGGATATAGCCGAACACGATCTCTGCGGCCGACATCGGTGCGATCAGCATCTCTTGAATCCAATTCATGAACCGGCCTTGGAATACCGAACTGCTGCACTCGCCGTACGACGAGTCAATCACCTGCAACATGATGAGGCCGGGAATCAAAAAGACCGAGTACGACATGCCGTGCGGTGCTTTGACTCGGCTGCCGAGTGCAACGCCAAACACAAACACATACAGCGCGGTCGTGATCATCGGCGGCCAGATAACTTGGTTGATGATTTTAAGGCTGCGAACCATTTCACGCTTCATCAGCGTCAGCATCCCGACGAAATTCATGCGGGCTCCGCGACACTCGAACGCGTCAAATCCAAAAATACTTCCTGCAAGCCTTTTCCTTTACGCTCGAGAAGTTGGCGCGTCGGTTCCAGCGCAACCAGTTTCCCAGCACGAATAATGCCGACGTCGCGGCACAGGGCCTCCGCTTCCTCAAGGTAGTGCGTCGTGAGAAAGACGGTCATGCCTTCACCGTTCAGCTCGCGCAAGAGATCCCAAAGTTCGAGGCGCAGCTCCACGTCGACACCCGCGGTTGGCTCGTCCAAAATCA
>DASYYA010000219.1:0-3364 GCA_035934355.1 Candidatus Rubrimentiphilum sp.
TCCTTCGCGGACTACGTGCATTGCGCGTCATTGGGATCATCTTGGGGGTGTTGCTGGTCATCGCGATTGCCCTTCGCCTTTGGGCATTTAGTTTGCACTCCCCCGAAGAGTTGAGTCGACCGATCCTGTCGTCGCCAACTGCGCATGTAACCAAAGAAACACTGGCCGATGGCACAGTGCGTACGCTAGTGGACGACCCAGTGAAGCGGGTGCATGCGGTAATTTATCAAAAAAACGGCGTATTCCAAATGAGGGCGACAGTGCCTATCTCGCAGGCCCCTAAGCGCCACCACATCACGTCCGGCAACTATTACGTGAACCAAAACCAAAAGACCGGGATGGCGCTCATTGTCGCAAATAACGACCAGAACGCGAACATCGGCATCGGCATCCTGTTTGCAATCACAGCAATTATCGGTTTGGTGACAGCGACATGCCTGGCAGGCGCGCTCGCGAAAGAGAATGACGGTCATCTCGAATTGGCATGGAGCAAGCCGGTCTCGCGCGACCGCTTGGCATTTGCTTCAATCGGCGTCGACATCGCAGCCGTTATCGCGTCGCAGATTGCGGCCCTCCTTATCTTCTTGTTGATCGTTGTGATGTTCGTTCGGCCGCACTTTTACGCCAACGGGCTAACCCCGGCGGTTATCGGGTGTGCGTTGTTCGGCCCTATCGCGTGGTACGCGTGCCTAACCGCATTCAGCGCATCACTTTCACGTGGCCTGGGAATGGTCATCGGGCTGGGATGGCTGGCTGCAATCATTATCCCTGGAATTTCCGGAGCGACGGAATACGCTGCGAGATTCGGTGCTGTTTGGGCAACGATTCATGCTATCTTCCTTGGCCTTGCATATATCGATCCGATAGCCTATATGTCGTTCAGCACGCATAACGGCTTACAGTTCCGGACGTTTGCGGGTTCGATTCAGACATCGGCATTGGCGTTATTCTTGCTCGCAATCGGTTACATCGTTCTCGCAGTTGCACAATGGCGGCGCGTGGAGGCATAACATCATGGATATCTTTGGAGTAAAGTTTTCGATTGCACTCGGCGCGTGGAGGTTGCGGTTTGTATGCATGCTCGAGGATACGGTTGAACAATCCGTGCCGCGTGCTAATTCCGTTGGCCGCCAGATCGCCGTCATCCGCGACGCCTCACAAGTGAGATTAAATTAAAGAATGAAAGCTGTGGGATGCGCGGGCGCGACATATTTGAAAGCGCCGTCGGTCACCGAGTAAAAGTAGACGTTTGGATCGATCGGATCGCCGCTCGGACCAAACGTAAACGATCCGGCGACTGTATCGTAATTGTTGGGCGACTGCAGCGCGCTAAGGAGCGCAAGCCGGTTGGTAGCGCCCGCGCGCCTCACGGCTGAAATGACGATCTGCGCGGCAGCATAAGAGAAGACCGAAAGCGCGGTCAGCCGCGCCCGCGAACGAAAATCGGAAAGAACGTTGGCTACGTCGGGCGCGCGTTCGAGCGGCGGAAACGAGGTCGAGATGAGTGCGTCGGCGAGTGCATCTTTATATTTGTCGAGCGTCAACTGGTTGAAGAACCCTTCGGATGCACCAAACCTGCCGTTATATCCGCCGGCCTTGAGCGCGGCAGTCAGCGGCGCGAGTGCGCGCGTTTCACCGCATAAATAAATGTAGTCTGGTTTTTTGGCGAGGATCGCTGTGGCTGCGGCCGCATAGTCGGGTTTTTGTGACGAAAATACATAGGCATCGGCATCCATTCGCAGCGCCGCGCTTTGATTCACAAATCCCGACGCGACGTCGGCACCATAATCGCCGTCTTGGGTCACAGCGAGTGCGAATTTGGGTTTGGCGCGCCGGGCAAGAAAACGCGCAAAGAGTTGACCTTCGGTGCTGTCCTTTGTCGGCAGCCGCCAAATATTGCGATAACCGTTTGCGGTCAGTGAATCGGTAGTCGACGCGGATACCAGCAACGGCATTTGCACGCTCGCATAGGTCGAGAGTGCGGCCGTCGTAAGTTTCCCGTCAAATCCGCCAATAAGCGCGACGATCGATCCGTCCGCCGAAGCGAATTGCACATTTTCAATCTGCTGTGCCAGCGCATCGTTGTCATCGAAGGTACGCAAAGCGAAGCCGAGGCTCAATACCCCGAGAGTCTGATTGGTTTCGTTAACGGCCGCGCGCACGCCGTCGACGATTTGATTTCCCTCATCGGCAAGGTCGCCGCTCAGCGGAACGTTGATCCCAATCGTCACCTGTTGCGCAAACGTTTGGGCTAACGCGCGCGATGGAGCCTTTAGCCACGCGGCAGCGCCACCCGCCAGCGCGGTCGTTAAAAATCGTTTCCGTCGCACGCTATGCCAACGTAAAAGCCATGAGCGTCGTTGCCAGAAAGACCCCTGAGAATGCCATGTTCGCCGTAAAGATGCGTTCGTTGAGCGCGACGATATCGTGCGCTTTTTGCACGAGCCAATCTTCGTAGATCAGAAGCGTAGCGGCCGCTACAATTCCAAGGGCATATGGCCAACCGGCATGGCCGAGAATTCCGGCAATCGTTAAGAATACGATCATCAGGCCATGCAATGCGATCGGCAGATTGCGGGCAGCGCGTTCGCCAAAACGGACGGGGAGGGAGTGAATGCCTTGTTCGCGATCGACGCCCAGGTCCATAAGCGCGTAGAGAATGTCAAACCCGCCAACCCACACCATAACAGCGAGAAAGAGTAGAAGTGCCACGGCGTTGACGGTTCCGGTAACGGCGATGAACGCGCCTAACGGCGCGAGCGCATCCACAACGCCCAACACAAGATGCGTGAGCCACGTGAATCGTTTGCAGAGCGGATAGAGCAATGCACCCAATGCGGCGATCGGGAGCAGCTTCACGCACAACGGATTGAGCTGCGTCGCCGCGACGATCAACAACAGCAGCCCGATGGCGGCGGCCCAGAGCATGATCGCGGGACCGAGTTTGCCGCTGGGAATAGCACGCTGCGCTGTCCGCGGATTGCGCGCATCGATCTCGCGATCCAGGTAACGATTGGCCGCCATCGCCGCGGTCCGGGCGCCCAAGACCGCAACGGTGATCCAAAACATCGGCAGAATTCCTGGCCAACCTTGCGCGCCGAAGATCGCACCGGTGTACGCGAAGGGCAGTGCAAAGAGCGTGTGCTCGATGCGGATCTCGTGCAGAAATACTCTTATGGACGCTGCCCGGACCAATCGTCGCCTTTCAGTGCACTTTCTATTGCACTCAGTCCGTATTCTTTCCAGCGGCGATCGACCAGCTCGCGCGTCGCCGCATCCATAATCATGTCCGGCGGCCATTGGCGCGTGTAGCCCTCGGCGGCGCTTTTGCGCGTTGTGTCCACGCCGATTTTCATGCCCAGTG
>DASYYA010000224.1:0-1914 GCA_035934355.1 Candidatus Rubrimentiphilum sp.
GACTCAGCTTCCGAGTTCGAAAGGGCCGGCCGGCAAGAGCTAGCAGACAAAGAAAAGGCCGAGCGAGAGATCTTGATGCAGTATTTGCCGGCGCAAAAGAGTGCCGAGGAGATACGCGCGACCGTCCGCGCCATCATTACGGAGCTGCCGCCGGCAACGCGCAATCCGGGTGCGGTTATGAAGGTTGCAATGCCCCAGCTCAAAGGCCAAGCCGACGGCAATCTCGTCCGGCAGATCGTTAACGAGGAGCTCGACTCAACCGACAAGAGAGCCCCGTAACCTTCACGAACCTCGCGGGTAGCTCAGATTATGGTTAGGGCGATTTTTCGGCTGCTTTGCGGCGCTTCGATCATTACCGGATTGGCCTTTGCGCCTTTGGCGGCGCTGAGCTCGGCAGGTGGGCCGGTGGTGATTTTGCCGATTACGGGGACCGTCGACGACGGCATGGATCATTTGGTGAAGCGGGCGGTCGCCGATGCCGAGCAGCAGGACGCCTCCGCCATCGTACTTGACGTCAACTCGCCGGGTGGTCTGCTGACCGACGCATTCGACATTCGCGATGCAATTCTCAATACAAGCATTCCGACGTACGCCTATGTTTCCGAGCGCGCCTATTCATCGGCCGCGTTGATTACGCTGGCAGCACGGCGGATCTACTTGGCTCCGGGTTCGTCTATTGGCGAGGCCGAGCCGGCGCCGGCGACTTCCAAGCTGATCTCCGCGGTGAAATCCGAGTTCGAATCAACCGCACTGCGCAACCATCGTAATCCCCAAATCGTTGCAGCGATGGTGGACAAATCGATCGAACTGCCGCAATATAAACAGCCCGGCCAAAATCTCACGCTCAATACAGAAGATGCGCTCAAGACGAAAATCGCCGACGGCGAAGCGGATTCGCTCGGAGCAATGTTGAGCGCGAATCATCTGACCGGACCACAAGTGCAGCCGCACTACACATTTGCAGAGCAAGTTGCGCGTTTTGCGACCAGTCCCGAGGTCAGCGGACTGCTGTTAACCCTCGGCTTCTTGGGCTTACTGATTGAAATGCAAACCTTACACGGGATTGCCGGCGTGATCGGCATCGGTTCGCTGGCACTGTTCTTCGGATCGCATTTGTATGCGGGTTTTAGCAACAGCTTTGTACTCGTGCTCGCCGTCCTGGGGGTTATCGGAATTCTTTACGAGTTGCACGTCGTTCCCGGGCACGGTTTGCCGGGGATACTCGGCGGCATGGCGCTCATTGCCGCGATCTTGCTGGCATTCGGCATTCCATTTTTCTTCATCGCGATGCAGACGCTCTCAACCGCGATTATATTGACGGTGATCTTTTTCTACCTCGCAACGCGCGCGTTTCCGCAGAACGCCTGGATCGCGAAACTCACCTTTGCGGGAGCGCAAGGCGCCGATTATGTCGCCAGCCGCGACTACTCGCATCTGCTTGGTCAGAGCGGGGTAGCTACGTCGTATCTGCGGCCGGCCGGCGTTGCCAGCGTCGGCGGCGCGCGCGTCGATGTATTGACGCAAGGCGATTTTATTCCGGCAGGAACACCAATCCGGGTTACGCGCGTTGAAGGCGCTCGCGTCTTCGTGCAACCCGAAGAGAAGGAGTAGCTTTTGGGCATTACCATCGGCGCGACGATTATCTTTTTCATTGCGATCGTTCTGTTCTTCACATTCCTCTACTATTTTCCGATCGGAATGTGGTTCAGAACCATGGCAGCGGGCGTGCCGCTTCCGATTGGCTCGCTAATACGGATGCGCATCATCGGCATTCCGCCGAGCGTGATCGTGACCAATCTCGTGCGTGCGCGCAAGGCCGGCTTGCCGTTGAACGTCGATCAAATGCAATCGCATTACTTGGCCGGCGGTAACGTGGAGAACGTCGTGCTTGCGATGATCGCGGCGCAACGCGCG
>DASYYA010000013.1:0-6027 GCA_035934355.1 Candidatus Rubrimentiphilum sp.
GCCGTCATCGCAGCCGCGATCCTGATCCCTGTCCTTGCAGGTTACTTTCAACTCGACGCCCGCCGCTATGCCAACGCGTTGCTTACCGTCGTGCCGAGAAAGTGGCACCCTCAAACTACCGCCGCCTTGGCGGAAGTCTCCCGATCGGTGGGCCGCACGATCCGCGGCCAGGTCATCGTGAGTTCGCTCGTCGGAGTAATGGTGTATGTCGTGCTTGCCGCACTTGGCATAAGATTTGCGGCGATCATTGCACTCCTCACCGCGGTTTGCGACGTCGTACCCTATCTGGGCGGCATTGCCGCGTTTCTACCGTCGCTGCTCTTTGCGCTCACGAGCGGCGGCGTCCCACGCATGGTGTTGGTCGGCCTGCTCTTGCTCGCAGTTTTTGAGTTCGAAGCACAGTTTCTTGCGCCGCAAATCGTCGGGTCCAACACGCGCCTGGCGCCATCGCTCATTGTCATCGTACTCCTGGCGGGGACAGCGCTTTTTGGGCTTCTCGGACTCTTTTTAGCGGTTCCGCTGGCAGCCGTCGTCGGTGCCGCGATTCGAGGCTTCAATGCTCCGGCCGCCGGCGAACCATATCCGCAACACGTTCTCGAACTTCGGAGGTAATACTATGAAAAACGCTCTGCAAACGACTCGCTACGGGCACGTTGTCAGCACGCGCTTGCCCTACGAGTCTGCGGTCGAGCAGATCAAGTCACTGCTCAAAGACGAAGGCTTCGGCGTTCTCTGCGAGATCGACGTGAAGAAAACGATGCAAGACAAGCTGGGAGTGGCATTCCGGCCGTATTGCATCTTGGGCGCGTGCAATCCGCCGCTGGCTCACCGAGCTCTCTCGGCGGACGCTCAGCTCGGGCTCCTTTTGCCGTGCAATATTGTCGTGCAAGAAGAGCAGAGCCGTACGATCGTTTCGGCAATCGATACGCGTGCGCTACTGTCGGTTACGGGCGATCCGTCACTGCTTCCGATCGCCGATGAGGTCAATGCGCGACTGACGCGCGTGCTCGATCGAATCGCTACTTAGCGATCGGCGTCGTCCACCACAGCATCCAACGCCAAGTCGGTCCCCCGCTCGGCGCGGCTGAGTTCGCTCCCAGTCCGGCTTCTACATAAGCATGGAGATACGGCGTTCCCGGCACGTTGAATGCGAAGTCGACGTTCCCAAAATGCGACACCGTTCCCAAGCCATCATCGGTAAACTCGTTGCGATACGCTAAGACCGCGGTGTTATTGAAGAGCGGCTCGTAGATCTCCATAGTGAACGCGCGACTCTGGGCAGCCGGCAGTTGATTGCCGTCGGCGTCGAGACCCGGGTTGGCGTCGTGCGCAATTTGGTAGATCCCCAGGAAACCGGGTACGCCTTTGGCTTGCGGATCGCGCTGCAGATATGCGGCGATCGAATTGTAGCGATCGACGTCACCGGTGGAAACCACAAAGCTTCCGGCACTTCCGTACATGCCGAGCTCCAGCGGTTGATCGGCATGCGCACTCGCGACTTTCCATTGAAACGTTTTGTCGGTGCCGGGCGTGTTCGTGAAATCCGCATTCGAAACAAAACCGTTGCTCGATCCCAGCCAACCGGCTTCGGCATCGAGAGCTCCATGCACGTAGGCCAACTTCGCTCCCCAGCGATTGGCATCGAGTTGATAAACGTGTTCGCCGACCGTTATTTCCGGCGTTGAAAAGGCTGAAATGTCGAACCATTGGCTAAACGGCGACGGTGCCGGCGGTTCGTATTTTCCCAAAAAGAGATGCCCGTCGCGGTGAAAGAGGTTGTTGTAGGTCACCCAGGCGGTGTCCAAAGTTCCTCCGCCTGAATCATTTTGCAGCAACCATTGTTGCACATGGTACGTCCAGTCGGGCGAAAGATATCCGCCCGCATGCAGCGCGAGATTGCCGAATGAGTTGGTGTGCGAAGGCGAGATATCGCTGACGCCGCCGGTGCTGTCGCCGTTCACCTGCTCGCCGAACCATACCGCCGGGACCGTATTGAGCACTTCACGGTTGAGCGAAGCGTAGCCCGTTCGTTGGACGTAGCGCCCGTATTCATTCAACGCCGGCACGACGGTGTGGCACGTACTGCACTGCACGCCGTAGGCTTTGGCGAACATCGGCATCGCCTGCGCTTTGCCGCCTGTTATGAACGCCATTACCGCCAGCGGAATGAGCAGCCGCCGGATCATTTTGTCACCTTGATCGTCAGGATCATATTGGCGTGTCCAGGCCCGCACTCAACGGCGCAATGCAGCACGTATACTCCGGCTTTTTTCGGCGTAAACGTAACGGTTACAAACTTTGATGGCAGAATCACCGTCAGCGGAATGCCGAGCTCTTTCGACTCGATTCCATGAACGCCGCCGCTTGAAGTCAAGCGCAGCGCCGTCGGCTCTCCGAGCGGCACCGTAATGCTCGCCGGTGTGAACTTCCAATTGGACGCCACAATGTCCATCGTCGGATGTGCGCCCAGTGGAGTCGCATTTGCCGCAAAAAATAACAGCGCGGTAAGAACGGTCAAAGATCTTCTCATATTGAGAGCGTAACGTATTCGCAGGTATATACGATGACGGACTTCGGA
Source organism: Candidatus Rubrimentiphilum sp. (assembly GCA_035934355.1). Lineage (GTDB taxonomy): Bacteria > Vulcanimicrobiota > Vulcanimicrobiia > Vulcanimicrobiales > Vulcanimicrobiaceae > Rubrimentiphilum. The sequence continues at coordinate 2,579 of DASYYA010000013.1, forward strand.
AGAACCTGGGAAGAACCTAGCTCGCGGTTTGCGCCGTTATGAGAAGCCGCGCGTGCAGGCGATGAAAAAATAAAGTCTTTGTCAATTCGGCAAGCGCCACATACACAATGACGATCGCTGCGATTATTCCCAGCACCGGGAGCGGGACCGGAGCGAAGCCCAACAGTCCGGCGATCGGCGTGAACGGGAGCGCCATTCCGATGGCAGCGCACAGTGCGGTTGTCACGGCCAGCTGCCAACTTGGGCGACTGCTGAAAAACGGGACTCGACGTGTCCTCAGCACGAAAACGATCAACGCTTGAGTCCCGAACGACTCGATGAAAAAGCCCGCGCGAAAAACCGGCGCGGAAGCGTGCACGATCAGCAGTAGAATTGCAAAGATCGCAAAATCCGTAAGGGCACTGTAGGGGCCAAACGCAGCCATAAACCGGCGAACAAAGCGTAGATCCCAGTGCGAAGGGCGGACCAGCTGTTCGGGGTCGACGTTATCCGATGGAATTGTCGTCTCACTCACGTCGTAGAGTAAGTTGTTCAGCAGCACTTGAGAAGGCAGCAACGGCAAGAACGGTAAGATCATCGATCCGACCGCTGCGCTGATCATGTTGCCGAAGTTGGACGACGTAGCCATCAAGACGTACTTAATCGTGTTGGCAAAGATCCGGCGCCCCTCGCTTACACCGCTGGCCAGGATCGCAAGATCCTTCGAAACCAGCACCACATCGGAGGCGTTCTTGGCGACGTCGGCGGCGGAATCAACGGTAATTCCGACGTCGGCCGTTCGTAACGCCAGCACGTCGTTCACCCCGTCGCCGAGGAAGCCAACGTCGGTACCGGGCGCCCGCTGCACGCGTATGATGCGCTCTTTCTGCACGGGTGAGATCCGCGCGAAGAGATCGATCGTCGGCATGCGCGCGAGCAATTCTGCGTCATTGAGCGAGTCCAATTCTTCGCCCACGATCGAACTGCGCAATGGCAGGCCGATGCGCGAACAAAGCACACGAGCGGCCTGTTCACTGTCTCCGGTGATCACCTTCGTTTGTACATTCAGCTTTGCGAGCAGGTCGAGCGCGTCAGTCACGCCTTCTTTTGGAGGGTCCGCAAACACGAGCAAACCCGCGAATTGCAGATCGCGCTCGTCCTGGACCGTGAACTGATGTTGATCCGGAAAAGGGCGTATCGCCACGGCGATCACCCGCGCTCCCGATTCAACATAACCGTTAACCAGAGCGGTGGCTTCGTTGGGGACTGCTGCGCAACAGGCGAAGACTGCCTCGGGCGCGCCCTTCACCACAAGCAGCCGCTGTTTGTCAACACTCGCCAGCACCGACATCCGCCGGCGTTGGTAGTCGAATGGAATCTCCTGGAGTCGCTCGCAGTTGGCCAAACGTGCACTAACGCTTGCGGGAACGGCACTCCATAGCGCAAGGTCCAGCGCGCTGACGGTCGTCGTCGAATCGACGCCCGGCTGCGCCGTGTTGCACAAAAGACCGTACAAACGTACGGAATCCGAGGCATGGCCGTTGGCGTCAACTGCCGCTTCGAGTGCGAGTTCTCCGGTTGTGAGCGTTCCGGTCTTATCGGTGAAGAGAACCTCGATGTTACCAATATCTTCAATGCTGATAAGGCGCTTCACGATTGCACCGAGTTGAGCCATCCGATAGCCGCCGAGTGATAAGCTCACCGAGACGATCACCGGCAACATCTGTGGCGTCAAACTCACCGAGATCGCCAATGCGAAGAGTAGCGACTCGATTGCGGAGCGATGCAGAACCAAACTCACCGCAAACACTGCGCCGCTGACGAGCACCGTAATGTAGAGTAACATCCCCGAAAAACGGCCGAGCCCGATTTCAAACGCGGTGCGAGGTTGGCGGCGGGCGGCGTGTGCGGCAATCTCTCCGAAACGTGTCACTCTGCCGATGGCCACGACGACGCCGAACCCGCGTCCGGCAAAAACAGAGGTGCCCATGTACGCGATGCTGCCGGTTTCTTTTTCGACGGGGCGGCTTTCGCCGGTAAGCGTGCCCTCGTCGCATTCGAGCTGCTGCGCGAATCGAATCTCCAAATCGGCCGGAACCGCATCGCCGGTATCGAGTGCAACAACGTCGCCGGGAACCAACTCCGATGCATCAACGCGCTGCAAGCCGTTTTCGCGAACGACGGTTACCTTGCGGCTGATTCGCGCCCGCAAACCTTCGATAATTCCCTCGGCACGATATTCGTTGCGCGTGCCCAGCAGCACGCTCAACGCGACAATTGAGAGGACAATCAGCGCATCGGTGCGTTCATGCAGTGCCAACGCCAGCGCGCCGACAGCAACCAGCAAAGCGTCGAATGGTGAAGCGAATTGGCGCAGGAAAACCCACAGCAGCGTTGCCCGACCGGCGGTAATCGTATTGGGCCCGCTCACGTGCCGTCGTGCCGCAACTTGCACTTCGCGTAAACCCGTTATGCCGGCAGGCACCCCAGCGAGCACGATCAGCAGCTACGCGATTTCAGCGTCACTCAAATAACATCCGGGATCGGAGGCCCACAGATCGCCGGTGACATTCAAAGCGCGTGCGCGGAAATTTCCGCCGCAGAGCGCAAGGAACTTGCAACTTGCACAGCGTCCGCGCAAACGACCGGTGCGATTACGCAGCGCAGACAACGTTGCGTTGCGCTCGTCGCTCCAAATCTCGCTGAACGGGCGCTCTTTGACATTTCCAAGCGTAACGCGCTGCAGAAATTGATCGGGATGCACATTGCCCTGCGTATCGATATCGGAAATCCCGATGCCGCTCGAATTGGCGCCGCCGCCGTTCCACGAGAGCGCCGTGTATGCTTCCGCGGCCAAACCAGGATCATCGTGCAGGAGCGTGAGATACAGATAGACGCTGTCGGCATGATTATCGACCGTGAGAATCTCCCGCGGACGTCCGCCGCGCGCAAATTCGCGCGTTCGCCGGAAAATCGTATCGAGTGCCGCGCGAGTTTGGGCGTGCGTCAATCCGTCAATCGTGCGGCCGCGGCCGGTGGGGACGAGGTGATAGAAGCACGCGCGATCGATATCCTCGGCTTCGATGAAGTCGAAGATGCGATCGAGATCGCCGGCGGTTTGGGGCGTCAGCGTCAAGCGCAGGCCAACCTTCTGCCCAACGGCTTTGCAGTTGCGAATTCCGCGGACCGCGCGATCAAAAGCGCCTTTGAGGCCACGAAAGCGATCGTTGGTTGCGCCGATCCCGTCAATTGAAATCCCCACATACGTGAAGCCGATGCGGCGAATGCGCTGCGCGGTGGCGCGATCGATCAGCGTTCCGTTGGTCGAGAGCGTGAATTTCAATCCCAACGACCGGCCGTAATCGGCAAGCTCGAGCGTGTCCCGGCGCGCGAGCGGCTCGCCTCCCGAAAGCAGGACGGCCGGAACGCGAAAGGCAGCCAAGTCTTCCAGCAACGCTCGCCCCTGCTCG
>DASYYA010000022.1:0-3950 GCA_035934355.1 Candidatus Rubrimentiphilum sp.
CGCGCGTCTCGACGCTTTCTCTACATCAGATCCGCGAGCGCCTTGGCGGCCAGCTGGCGATTTTACGATCGCAAGTAGCCGATGATGAGCGGCACCGTACGTTGCGCGAAACCATCGCATGGAGCTACGAGCTGCTTGAAAAACCTCAGCAAACGCTATTGGGAAAGCTCGCGATCTTTGCAGATTCCTTTACGCTTGAGGCCTGCGAGTATATTGAACCAAACTCGTTGGACGGGATTGAGGCGCTGGTCGACAAATCATTCTTAACTGTTCTGCGGGGAGCGCAAACGCGTTATCGGATGCTGGAGGTCATCCGCGAGTACGCGTGTGACCGTACACCGGTCGCCGACCTTACCGTCGCACGCGCACGACATTACCACTTTTTTGAGTCGCTCGCGGAGCAGGGCGCACAAGCACTCCCGCACGAGTCCTTGCACGTTTGGCTCGAATCCGTTGACAACGATCTCGCGAACATGCGTGCAGCGCTGACGCATGGTTTTGGCACCCAAGAGGATTCGCTCGGAAAATTTCTTACCGGAATCTGGCGCTACTGGCTTATCCGCAGAACGATTAAAGAAGGGCGCGCGTGGCTGCAGCGTTATATAGAGTCTGCGCCTGAAAATCAGCAGGACCTCGCGGGCGTGCTGCGGCGCGCATCCGCTTTTGCCAGCATCGAAGGGGATTTCGCGCGGAGCGAGGCGCTGGCCAGGCAGGCGTTGCGAGTCTATCACGACATGCGAGACGAAGCCGGAATCCTGGAAGCTCTCCACGCGCTCGCGGTGAATGAAAACCGGCGCGGCAATTACGCGGGTGCCGAGCGCTTATACAGCGACATCGCCGCACGCTGCGCCGAGTCAGGGCAGCGGAGAGCTGCCGTGACTTCAACGGCCAACTGCGCTTCCATCAAGATGCAGCGGGGCGATCTCGATCCGGCACAAGCTCTGCTTACGCAATGTTTACGCGGCGCCACCGAGCTGGCCGATGACGACATACTGGCGACGATTCTTGCGCTCCATGGTACGCTTGCATATAGACGCGGACAATGGACCGTTGCCGACGAGTACTTTCGCCGCGGACTCGAAATGAAGCGCCACCTGCGAAACGACTTCGGAGTTGCCGAGATAACGGCGGCAATGGCGGCTGTCTGCGTCAAGCTGCAACGGCTTGAGGATGCGGCGCGATTCGCCGCTGAAGGAGTGGAGATCGCAGTGACCCTCGATTCGCCGTCGGCGGTTCTTAACTCGCTTGAAGTCGCGGCATTGGCGGCTTTCCGGCGCGAAGATTTCCCCACAGCGCGAGATGCCTACGCATTGGCGATGGCACTGCGGCAGATGTATTCGCTCAACGAAAAAGTCGCGCTCGGCCGCGAGGAGGCCGAGCACGAGGTGCGCCAACGTTTTGGTGACGATCTCGAGGAACTCGTGCAGCGTTTGCTGGCCGGCGATTGGAAAATGACCGCCTTTTCGATCGTTGCGCGCTTGCGCGAAGATCCGCAGCTCGCGGCTAACAACTCCCGATAATCACTCCGGCGGTAATGAGTAAGCCGCCGACGATCACCTCGACTGGGACGGCAAAATTTTTGAAAAGACTACTTGATGTAAACGCGGATCTCAGCCGCGAGATTTTTGGCACCAGCGCCGTTTCCGTGGGATCGTTGATCTTCATCAAAGCCTTTGACCGCTGCGTTGCCGGAACTTACAGAAAAAAGCAGCTTCCAGCTCGAATCGGGTGGCAGAATTTGCTGATGGCCCGGCGCTCCTTGCGCCCAGATGCGAACTGCGCTGAATTCGGTGGTACCAAGCGTGCGCCGCCGCACCGGAGCTCGGTACGCCATTTTAGAGATCGTTCCGAGCGTCGTCGTATCGCCGTACGAGAGGTCGATGGGGTCGCAGCACGCGTCGGCGCGTCCTTCGACGGCGCCGGCCAAGAGAGCCGTGAGGGCCGCGGTCGCGCCGCCCTTGAGCAGGCTCCCGCGGTCGATCGTGTGAGATTTTTTCTCCATGCCACACTCCTTGAAGGCAAAAGGGGGAAATCAAGCAAGCCTTAGTCGGGCTTCCTTAAAGCCCTTCGCCGTCGAAATCGTCCACGCGCTAACGCGAGCTTTCAACGATGCCTCACGCACGGCGGTTATAAGTGGCCCAAGTAAGGTTGCGTTCGAATCTGACTTTGTGATACAAAGCCATTAGTGACCGATTTGGAAAAGGCTCTAGCCGATATTGCCGAGGTCCGCGAACGTCTTGGGCAGGTCCAGCGATTCAAAGGCTACTCCGGTATGGCGGCTGCAATCTCGGGAATCTTTGCACTGGTTGCCGGGATCGTGCAATGGCTGCTGGTGCCTATTGTCCGGACGCCGCATCAAGGCCATCTCTATTTTGCCGTTTGGTTCACGTGCTGCGCGGCCGCCATCGTCATCAACTACGGCGCGATCGCCCATTGGTACGTTAATGACGCAACTGCACGCGAGCGGTGGCATACGGCTACGGTGGGTTTTGCAATTTTACCGGCGCTCGTTATCGGTGCGGGGTTATCGTTTGCATTTTTGCGCGCAAATTTGTTCTCGTTCTTGCCCGGCATATGGTACGGCTGCTATGGCGTGGGATTGCTGGCGTCGCGCACGATGTTACCGCGGAGTGTGCTTCCGGTCGCGGCTGCCTTCCTGACTGCCGGTATCTTGTTGCTCTTTGCTCCGGCGGATCTTGGATTACGGTGGTGGGTGCCGGCGATTGGCTTTGCGGCGGGGCAAATAGCGATCGGTATTTTCGTGATGCGCGACCGCGAGGGGCAGCCGGCATGAACCAATTTGCATTTGGGGCGCTCGATCGCGTTTTTCACGAACGCGGACGCCTGGCGATCTGTAGTGCGTTGATCGCGCATCCCGAGGGTCTTTCATTCACTCAGCTGCAAGAGGCATGCGATCTCACGGACGGTAATCTCAATCGCCACTTGCACGCTCTCGGCGAGATGGGCATTGTCGATATGCGCCGCGTTACCGGAAAGGGACGGCCGCAAACCACCGTCCGGATCACGCGCGTGGGCCGGGAACGTTTCTTAGATTATATCGATGCGCTCGAATCGGTCGTTCGCGACGTTCAGCGCGCGCGTAAACGCAAAGCGTCGCCGGCGCGAACGACGCCCGCTAACTCGACGTCGCAATAAACACCCATCACGTTGGCGCGTTGCTGCGCGACAAAGCGCAACACGTCGGGATCCGCATCACCGGTCTCGACATCGTATGTTGTCGTAACGCAGCGTTCGTCCGGACAACGGACGTGTAAAAGAACGCTGCCGGTTTCGATGGTCATGCCCACGAGATCGGCTTCCTGAAACGATTGAGAGGCGCGTGCGAAAATATTTGGCCGCCAACGCCGAAAATCGAGCGGCCGGCCGAGGCCCGCAACAACTTCATCCACCCATCGATCGAAAAGCAACGAAATCGGCGCTAAATCGAAGTAGTGCGTTCCGCTACGCAATTCGGTGGTAACTCCGGACGCCGCCGCAAATTGCGCTGCCGTCTCCGGATCGGCCGTTGTGTGCAGCAAGTTATGCTCCTTGCCGCGATAGGTTTTCCCCACGCGAGCGTGGCCTGACTCCACAAAGAGCGCGCGTTCGCGATCGTCTGGAATTCCGTCGCGCGCGATCTCTGTTTCCTGGAGCCGCTCACCCGCCAGACTCTTGACGGGATAACGCCAGAGCGACTCGACCGTCCCGAGTGGCGGCAACCGATCGATCGTGTTAGCGCTTGGTGACGCGCGCGATCAGATCGCGCGCAAAATTCAACGCCTCGGTCTTGGTGTTCTCGTAGATCGCAGAGGCTTGACCGGAGCTCATGTGGCGTCCGTGCTCGTAGAAAAACGTCACGCCCTCGCCGACAACGATCGTGCCGGCATATGCGATGGCGCCTTTGATGGCAATTCCCGCCACCGGAATAAAGCCGGAAAGCTCGCGCGCCA
>DASYYA010000019.1:0-2792 GCA_035934355.1 Candidatus Rubrimentiphilum sp.
CGTCGTTCCGGTTGCCGCCGCGACTCCGGCACCGACAGCGCCGCCGGTCGTCGCCTTCAGCGCCTCACATTACGGCTCCATCGCCGTTAATATGGGCGGAACAATAGCGATTGCGGCACTCGACCGCGACAGCGCGGCCAACTCAATGATGGACTCGATTAACGGATGCAACGCGAAGGCTGGTGGTAACGGCTGCACGGTTCACGTGCAATTCGCAAATACTGCTGACGCGAGGTGCGGTGCGGTTGCCATTCGGCGGAGCGGCCGACAAAATATTATCGGCTCAGCTACCGCCGGCTCCGAAAGCGACGCTGAGGCCCGGGCATTGATGAAGGCCGGAACAGGGGCGACGATTCTCGCGTACGGCTGCAACACCCGCTAGCGTTCGTCACAGGTTCAACCTCTTTGGCAGCCCCGGTTTTAAAACCGGGGCTGTCTCGATCATCTATGCACCGCGAGGGACTCGAACCCCCAACCAATTGATTAAGAGTCAACTGCTCTACCATTGAGCTAGCGGTGCACAATATGCGCCCCCCGGGACTCGAACCCGGGACCAACGGCTTAAAAGGCCGCTGCTCTACCGACTGAGCTAGAGGCGCCCTAAAGCTTAAGGCGCTCGTTTTGACAAGTTGTACAAAATCTTCTTTCGCTAATGCTTCCTCGCTTAAACAAAATTGGGGTGACTGACGGGTCACGATCCCGCGGCCTTCGGATCCACAATCCGACGCTCTAACCAACTGAGCTACAGTCACCACACGCGGCCGGAGGGAATCGAACCCCCATCTTCGAGTTTAGAAGACTCGTGCCTTATCCATTAGACCACGGCCGCCCAGCCGGACCTGCATAAGAATACCACGGCCCGCAAGCTTGCTCGCCGCGGGCCGGATCTTTGGTCGGGGCGACCGGACTCGAACCGATGGCCTGCGCGTCCCAAACGCGCCGCTCTACCAAGCTGAGCTACGCCCCGAGATCATACTTAAACCATTTAAATTGCTCAACGGTTTTCCTTCGGTGACAGTTAGCACACCGAACCTCGCATTTCTCGATTTCCTGCAAGATCCGATCCCAGGAAAGCTTATTACGAACCATTTCGCTAATGTTCCCTGACTTCACGTCACGGACATGATCGAACTCCAAAACCCACGGGTCGGCCTCCCCACAATCGACGCAAGCGTTAACCGCGAGATATTCGCAAAGTTTGACCCGGTTGCGCGCGACGTACCGCGCCGAATTAGCGTAGTGATACTCTCGATATTGCCTAGGATTCTTATGGTAATGCTCGCGACAGTAAATATTGTTGCATTCTTTGCAGATTGAATGCCGTCGTCCGGTCTTCCGCGATCTGAAGAAAAACTGGTCAACCGGCAGAATTTGATGACACACCGAACATCTTTTCATACGAACATATATTCGATGCGTGTTGCAGAATAGCTTCTTTAAAATAGTAAAGAATGAAATGCGATATAACGTTCCAGACTTAACGTTGTCGTGCTCGTTGCATCCGTTGCAAATAGCTTCATGGTAACAATTTTCAGACGAGTGCGCATGCAAGCGCGCAAAATGCGAACGTTTACTCCCGGAACAAGCATCGTGCACCACTCCGCGCCATAACTCGCGCGTGCGGCCGCTAATGCATAAGCGAGCATCTGGACGAGATATACTTGCGAAACGGCCGCCATCGGGCCAATGCGTCCACTTGGCCAGACATACGCGTATCCGGCCAACTCGTTCTCGCGCGTAAAAATATAGCCGGTCGCATGATCCGCGAAATACAAATGATCGCGCGGCCGGGCACTTCCACGCACCTCGCGATCGAGTTGGCTTAACGCCATCGCTTGTTCGTGCGGATCGATCGAATCGGCGCCAAAGCGATACTCGCCCGCAGCCATTCGCTCGAGTTCGCTCGCGCGCGGAATCTCTCCGGAGATCTCGAGAACCGGCGCAGATATCGGAACGCCCTGGCGTACGTAAAACCGTAAACCATCGGGCTGGCTCGGATCCACCACGCCGCTGCGATTTACGTTGCCGGCGCCTTCGGCTGCGCCTGTCAGAAGTTCGAAACCAACTCCTTGACCCCGAAAGGTCGGCTCAAGAAAAATTTCACTGAGCTGCCATTCGTCTTCCAGGGCATGCGCAATCGCGATTCCGACGGCCGTTCCCTCATCGCGCGCAACGAAGGCGCCGTTCGGCGCGAGGTGAGCCAGATCTACATACGACCGATAGTCGTGCTCGTTCTGCGTGCGTCGGCGGGCGAAGTACGCAACCTCATCCGCGGTTGCGATTCCAACGTCAGCCACGTTGGCGCAGCATCGCAAGCAAATCGTCAGCGGCACGGCGGCGGTGGCTTACGGCGTTCTTCTCTTCTTCCGCCAGCTGCGCAAACGTTCGGCCGGCCGGCGCATACCAAAAGATGGGATCGTAACCAAAGCCGCCCTCACCATGTTCGCGTTCGGCGATCGACCCTTCAACTTCGCCGTATCCCGCCAACTCGGTGCCATCGTCCAGAATCAGCATCATGGCGCAAACAAACTTGGCGCCGCGCTTCTCCTCCGGTACGCCGTCAAGTTCGCGTAAGAGTTGGCGGCGCCGATCTGGCCAGCTCGCATCTTTACTGACGTATCGCGCGGAGAGAACGCCCGGACGCCCGCCGAGAACGTCCACCTCAATCCCCGAGTCATCAGCCAGCACCGCCCCCTGAATTCCGGCCTCGCGCAGTTGCCCTTGCAGCCAGCGCGCTTTAATGGCTGCATTTTCAGCGTAGCTGTCCTCGCCTTCAAAGGGTTGCTTATATT
>DASYYA010000223.1:0-4274 GCA_035934355.1 Candidatus Rubrimentiphilum sp.
GATAGATCTGCCGCTCAGCGGGAACACGTGGCGCGTCCAGACCGTCGACGCCCGCCGGACGAGGCAAGGCGCGCAGCTGATCGACGGTAGCGTTCACGGGATTGACGTTAATGACCGCGCTATCGGCGAGCACTTTAGCGGGCCATCGGGCATGAACGCATCCATTCAACGCCGCCGATGCAAAAAGAACTAACGCAGCGGCTGGGGCCTTGCCCATTGCGCTAGGCTTCTATTCGCTCTTCGATCGAGACGTTGTAGAGGAATAGGAACTTGCCCCATTCGTCGGGCAGCGTGTTCCGTTTGATCTGAATCCACGGAATATATTTGGGCTGCCGCGGCTTGCGCAGCAGCGACATGTTGGCTTCATGCGGCGTGCGGTTGTTCTTCCGGTTGTTGCAGCGCATGCAGGCGCAGACCAGATTTTCCCACTGGGATGGTCCGCCTCGGCTTCGAGGGATGACATGATCGACCGTCATAAAGCGATCGCCTCTGACGCCGCAATACTGGCACGCATGATTGTCGCGAATTAAAATATTCTTCTTGGTGAGCGCCACTTTCTGCATCGGCCGCTTGATGTAGTAGAGCATGCGAATAATCGATGGCATGCGCATCTCAAATGAGGTCGAGGCGATCACGCGCTCGCGACCGTGCACCAATTCGGCCTTCCCCGCGAAGATGAGCTTCACCGCGCGCTGAAAGTTGGTGATATTCAGCGCCTCGTAGGTGAAGTTCAACACCAATACATCAGTCATAAAAAGAGGCTCACACGCCTCTCTTCTTCACAAATGACATGCGCGTCTCGGTTAAGAGCTGCGTGATCGCTAGCCTTTGTTCCGGTTTCAGCCGTTCTTTGACCCGTTCGTACGCCGACGCGGCAACATCGATCGCAATTTCGGCCGATGCCAAATCCGATTGCTTGCCTTCCTCATCGGAGATAAACACGTGGGCTGCCAGCGAAAGGCGCGCGATCGCATCAACGATCAGATCTTCGATCGCCGGGATCTGCCCCGTCTGGATCTCTTGCGTCTCCATCGCGCTGCAAACTTAAGCGATTTTGCGGCGCTTCCCTACACGGGCGTCGTTTACCATCTGTAAGAAATAGCGGTGCACGCGCGGATCGGCCGCGAGTTCGGGGTGAAATGCCGTTGCCAGCAGGTTGCCTTCGCGGGCCATCACGCCGTGGCCATCGCGTTTTGCGAGCACCTCGACATTGCGGCCGGCGCGCTCGATCCAGGGCGCGCGAATAAAGATTCCAGGAAAAGCGCGGTTGCCCAAAGCGGGAATGGAGAGCGAAACTTCGGCGGATTCGTTCTGGCGGCCAAAAGCGTTGCGGCGCACCGATATGTCGATTAAGTCGAGCGTGGGCTGCTTTGTGCCGGCGACGTCGTGCGCCGTAACGATCATTCCCATGCATGTACCCCAGAGAGGCATGCCGTCTCGGACACGCGCAACGATCGGTTTCGCGAGTTCAAAACGATCCAGAAGTTTCATGACGGTAGTGGATTCGCCGCCCGGAATGATCAGCGCATCGACGCGCTCCAAATCGTGCGGCGTTTTTACCACGACCGCTGTTACATCGGTTTCCTGGAGAGCACGCAAATGCTCGGCGACATCCCCTTGCAGCGCGAGGACGCCGATTGCCGGATTGCCCTCAGACATGAGGGTTGTTAGTTGCCGCGCGCAGCGAGCAATTCCGATTCGGGCAACTTGCGCACGTCGAGCCCTTCCATTGCGCGGCTGTCTTTTCCAAGGGACAAGCTCGCTTCCACAACAACCTTGGGGTCGTTGAAGTGGGTGGTAGCATCGACGACCGCCCTGGCAAATGCTCGCGGGTTGTTCGATTTGAAGATGCCGCTGCCGACAAATATGCCTTCCGCACCGAGCTGCATCATCAACGCGGCGTCGGCGGGCGTCGAAACGCCACCCGCACAGAAGAGCACGACTGGAAGCTTTCCGTTTTGCGCAACTTCTTTCACCAATTCGAGCGGTGCTCCGAGATCGCGAGCGCGTGCCACGAGTTCTTCTTCACGTGCGACCGTGAGCTCGCCGATCGCATCGTTGATCGCGCGCATGTGGCGCACGGCTTCAACGATGTTGCCGCTCCCGGCCTCGCCCTTACTGCGAATCATTGCGGCACCCTCGGCGACGCGGCGCAGCGCTTCACCTAGGTCGCGGGCGCCGCAGACGAAGGGGGTCGTGAACTTGTGTTTATCAACGTGATACTTGTCGTCCGCCGGCGTCAGCACTTCAGACTCATCGATAAAGTCGATTCCGATCTCTTGCAAGAGCTGCGCTTCGGCGAAATGACCGATGCGGCACTTCGCCATCACCGGAATAGTGACGGCGTCCATAATCGAGCGCACCAATTCCAAATTGCTCATACGCGCGACACCGCCGGCGGCCCGAATGTCGGCGGGAATGCGCTCGAGCGCCATTACCGCGACGGCGCCGGCTTCTTGGGCGATGGTCGCATGCTCGGGCGTAACGACGTCCATAATGACGCCGCCCTTCAACATTTGGGCAAGTCCGCGCTTAACGGTAACGGTGCCGGTTTCGGCCATATAGACTCCTTTGGAGACCTTCTACTTCTATAACACGCTTCTTGGCTGCGACGTTTGCTCGGGCGCGGGTGAGGGGCTCTCTGATGGCCGCGGCGAGGCCGCGGGGGGGGCTGTCGGCAAAGGCGCCGTTCGTCTCCAAATCGGCAGATTGAGGTTGGGTGTTGCCTTCGGCAACGGCCGTATCGTGGGGACAACCAGCGCCTGCGGCGTGTACTTCGGCGGCGGTAGCGGAGTGGGCAAGGGCGCCGGCGGGACACGCGGATCGGGAAATCCCGGGTCAGGCGCAGCCGCCATCACGTCGGTGCGCTTCCAATCGGGACCATATGGCGCGGTGCTTGCGTTCGGCGAAGCGGGCGCGACGGTAATCGGCGCAATGCTTTGTAAACGCTTCTCGGTGACTTGGCCGATGACGCGATCGCCGGCACGTTCGCCGATGGCAATCGCGGCAACCAACACAACGATGCCGAGCGACATCACGATGGTCGCAAACCGCTTGGACGGATCTTGCACGATCATATTATGCGTGCTGCAGCGGTTGTGGCGCTATGTCGCGAGTCGCAGCTCGGGCCTTCCGGTCGGCGGGTTTGCCCAGTATATGAATCTCGCGTAATTCACCCGCGGTGACGCGCGCGCGTTCGGTGAAGCCGCGAAACTCCACCGAAACCTGACGCGCTTGATCTTGCAGGTTGCAAAGAAAAACGCGCACGGCGCCTTGCTCGTCTTCAAAGGCAACGGCGGCGACTTCGACCGGCGACGTCGTCACTTCGTCGCTGACATCTTTACCGGCATAAATACACACAAAGGGTTCTTCTGCGGAGAGCTCGCGCATATCCGCGTAGATATGATTGCGTTCGAAATCGATCAAATACGTGCAACTCTTGCCGCCCCACTGCACGCGTGCGGCCGCGGCCCAATTCCAATTCTTGACGCGCAACGGTGCCAAATGCGGCCGTCCGCTGGTGCGATAACCGTCGAGTCCGCCGATCGTTTCGGCGACCGCCCAGAGATATTTTGCACTCGTCCATGGCGACAGATACATGCCGCGGTTGGTGAGCGAACCGCCGTCAAACCATTCGCAGAATTCGCCCGGCACGCTATTGCGCACGGCGCCGGCTTCCATTGTGTCGTAGACCGATTCAAGCCATCTCACCGCAACATCGGGCGATCCGTTGCGCGCGAGCGCGACCGCAAACCACAGCGTGAGGTCCGGCCACACACCGCCGAGCAATCCAAAACCATGCGACGGAAAGTACCACGCGTCCGCCGTCGAGATCGTGCGAATGCCGACCGGCGTCGCAAAATCTGCTTCGCACAGCCGATCCAAAATCGCGCGGCGCCGTTCGGCATCGGCTACATTGAAGAGCACCGGAAAGATCTCATCGGCGGTAAAATTATCTTGGTAATTCTGCTGCTGATCGTAATTCAGTACGAACGCCCCGGTATCGTCATTGAATAGAAACTGCATCATCGCTTCCCGGAGCGCTTGCGCATGCTGCGAGTACGTACTCCAGCGCTCGTTATCGCCGACGACCGCTGCAAGCATCGCCGCGGCTTCGAGCGCAAAGAATGCTTCCGCATTGATCTCGGTCACCGCGCCGTCGAGCGTGTAGTACGGGATGATGTTGCGCCACGAGCTGATCCCAAACATATCCACGCCGCCGGCTTTGCAAAAAATCAGGCCGTTTTTGTCTCGCTGCGTCAGCATGTAATCCG
>DASYYA010000098.1:0-4308 GCA_035934355.1 Candidatus Rubrimentiphilum sp.
ATACGCGGCAACCGATTCGACGATGCGTCCGGCGGCAGTAAGACGGTCGGGCAAAACATCGCGCGCGACGGCCGCGCGATAGAGCAAAATACGATCGCCGGGCTGCGATAACGCGACGATCAGGTCCGCAAGTTCTTCCGCCAAATAAGTTTGTGGCACGGCATCGGGGTAGATGTTACGCTCGAGTAAGGCTTGCGACGTCTTCAATCCGATCGCCGCGATCTTTGCGTCACCGAAAACCCTGGCATCGTCACGGCGCGCATCCAAATGTTTGAAGAATGCATCCACGCCGTTGGAACTCGTAAAGACCACCCATGTATAGTCGGAAGGATGCAACGTTGCTTCGGCAGCAGCGATCGGGTCGTCGGGCGGAACGATTTCTATCGCCGGGGCGAGCACCGGTTGCGCGCCGTAACGGTGCAGCTCGTGTGCGAACGCTGCCGACTGACGAGTGGGCCGTGTAATGAGCACGCGTTTGCCAAAGAGCGGCGAGCGCTCGAACCACGCGATCTGCGAGCGTAACGCTACGACTTCGCCGACGACGAGAACGGCCGGCGCGGTTAGTCCTTGCTGCGCACTCGCGTTCGCAATTGTGGCGATCGTGCCAATGACGGCTTGCTGCGCAGGCAGCGTGCCGTGTGCGATGACCGCTGCGGGTTGTTTTGCCGGCATGCCGTTTTGCATCAGGCGCTCGGCGATCTGGGCGAGATTGCTCATCGCCATCAAAAAAACTACTGTCTGTTGCGGATTAGCGAGCTTGGCCCAATCGATCGCCGACCGTTCTTTCGACGGGTTTTCGTGTCCGGAGACGATCGTCAGGATCGTGGCATAGTCGCGATGCGTAACCGGGATCCCGGCATAGGCCGGCGCCGCGACGGCTGACGTGATGCCAGGGATGACCGCAAAATCGATGCCGCTCTTTTGCAGCTGCTGCGCTTCCTCGCCGCCGCGGCCGAAGACGAACGGATCGCCGCCTTTCAAGCGAACGACTCGCTTGCCGGCGCGTGCCTTGCTCACCAGGAGCTCCGCGATTTCATCCTGTGACGTGCTGCTCTCGCCGCCGCGTTTGCCGACAAAGATGCGCTCGCAGTTTTCCGGCGCAAGCGCAACGATGGCTTCGTTTACGAGCGCATCGTAGAGAAGAACTTCGGCTCGTCGGATTTCGTCCTGCGCGCGAACGGTGAGCAATCCGGGGTCACCCGGACCCGCGCCCACCAGAAAGACCGAGTGCCGGACAGCACTATCGATCGGCGATGTCCAGTTCGAAAAGTTCTGCGAGCAACCGTGCTTGAGCGATCGCCGCCGTTCGGTCTGATGCGGCTTGGCTGCGGAATTTTGTAATCACGGTGTGGAGCAACTTCGAAATGATTTTCATCGAGCTGCCCGCGATCAACATTTTCTCGCGTTCATCGAGTTCAGGGCAGCGTGCGAAGAGGCGCTCGATTTCGGCGAGCCGGATCGCTTCGGCTTTACGCGTCAACGACGCGATCACCGGAACGCTGGCGCGCGTACGATACCACTGCTGAAAGCGATCCGCGTATTCTATGACGATCTCTTCCACTTGCGGAATGGATTCACGCCGAATCTCGAGCTTTTCATCGACGTGAGACTTCAGGCCGTCGATATCAACGAGCGTTACGCCCTCAATCTCTGCAATTTCCGGCTGCGCATCGCGCGGAACCGCAATATCGATCACGAACAGCGGCCGGTCGGAGCGGCGCGTCATGGCTGCCGCGACATTTTCCGGCGTAAGAATGAAATGCGATGCGCCGGTGGACGTGACCACAACGTCGGCCCGCGACAGCGCTTCAATCAATTGGTCCGGATCGAGGGCCTCCCCGGCTCCTATTTGCGAGACGACGTCTTGTGTGCGCGAACGCGTGCGGCTGAGCAACGCGATGTTGTGCGTGCCTTCGTTCCGCAGGCGTTTGGCGGCGAGGCTTCCCATCTTCCCGGCGCCGATCACGAGCACGCTGCGGCCGGCTAACGAACCCAGACGCTTGCGCGCAAGTTCGATCGCCGCGGTTGCTATTGATGGCGATTCTTCACCGATACGCGTCTGCGTGCGCGCGGCTTTGCCCGCACTCATGGCTTCGCGGAAGAGTTTGTGCAAGGTCGGACCGGTGGAAGCTGCGCTGTGCGCTGCGGCATATGCGTCTTTGACTTGGCCCAGAATCTCGGCCTCGCCGATGAGCATTGAATCCAGACCGGTGCTTACGCGAAACAGATGCTCGATCGCCTCGCGCCCGAGCAATGTATAAAGATACGACTCGAGATCGTATCCGACCGAACCGTGACGAAAGTTTTGCAGAAATGCTTTCAACTGCGCGATGCCGGCTTCGTAGTCGTCGAGCTCCGCGTAGATTTCAAGACGTCCGCACGTTTGCAACATGAGCGCCTCGCGGACGTTTTCGTAGTCGCGCAAAGCAACCAAGGCTTCGGCCATGCGCGCGGGCGGAAAAGCATGACGTTCGCGGACTTCGACCGGCGCGGTGTGATGGGATATCCCGAGGCACACAACAGGCATTACACGGCAGCCTTCGCCCTTAAATGCTCGAGTGCCTCATCCGCCGTCGAGATCGTGCGTTCGATTTCGCGTGTTGTGTGCATGCTCGAAAGGAAGAGCGATTCAAATTGCGACGGCGCTAGATAGACGCCGCGATCGAGCATCGCATGGAAGAAATTCGCAAACGCCGCAGTATCGGATGCGAGCGCATCCTCTAAACCTCGAACCGGCCCTTCATGAAAGTACAGTGACAGCATCGCGCCGGCATAGCTGCTGAAATGCGGAATGCCGTGCTTTGTAAAGACTTCAGCCAGCCCATCGCAGAGAAGTTTTGCAAGAACTTCCAGCCGTTCGTAAAGCGTGGGGTCGGAAGCGATGACGCGTAAGGTTGCAATTCCGGCAGCCATCGCCAACGGATTTCCTGAAAGTGTTCCCGCTTGATAGATCGCGCCGTCAGGCGCCACCGCAGACATGATCTCCGCGCGTCCTCCGAATGCGCCAACCGGCAATCCGCCGCCGATCACTTTGCCGAGTGTCGTGAGGTCGGGACGCACACCTTCACGTTCTTGTGCGCCGCCACGCGCTACGCGAAAGCCGGTCATCACCTCGTCAAAGATCAACAGCGATCCGTATTCATCACAAAGCCTGCGCAAATGGTGCAAGAACCCGGGTAGCGGGTGAACCAATCCCATGTTGCCGGCGTATGGCTCGACAATGACCGCAGCGATGCGCGAACCCGCGACATCAAAAAGTGACGTCAATGCGTCGAAATCGTTGAACGGCAAGACAAACGTGTCTTGAGCGACGCCGGCCGTAACGCCCGCGGAGTTCGGCGTTCCGTTGGTAAGCGCGCCGCTGCCCGCCGCGATCAAGAACGCGTCCGCGTGCCCGTGATAACAGCCCGCAAATTTAACGATTCCATCGCGTCCCGTGTAGCCACGCGCCAGCCGTAAGGCGCTCATTGTGGCCTCACTGCCGCTAGAGGTGAAACGAATGCGCTCAACCGACGGCATCATGCTTCGAATGAGTTCGCCCAACTCGGATTCGCCTTCGGTCGGCGTTCCGAAAGACGTGCCGCGCCCAGCGGCTTGCACGATCGCTTTGACCACCGCCGGATGTGCGTGACCTAAGATAAGCGCGCCCCAAGATAGCACGTAATCGATATATTCGTGGCCATCGATGTCGTACAATAATGCGCCGCTGCCGCGCTGCATAAAAACCGGCGAGCCGCCAACCGATCGGAATGCCCGCACGGGGGAGTTCACGCCGCCGGCAATGATGTCGCGTGCGCGCGTAAAAGCGGAGATCGATCGCTCTAGGCGCATTGCGGCGTTCCGAAAAGCGCGTCGCGATCCGCGGGCGTGTTGATACTTGCCAACACAGGATCCGGGAACAAAACGCGTTCATGGCGCAAGCCTTTAGCGGCAGCCGCGACCGATGCCAATCCCTGGTCAAGTTCCAACGCTGCCGCCGTCAAAAAGGCTTGGCGATCGTAGAGCGCACAAAGCGGCTCGAGCCCATGACTCGACTCAGCGATTACGCCTTGCAGGCCGCTTTCCCAGCGATCCGCGAGTGTTCGCAAAACCGTAGCATCCACAAACGGCGCATCGCCGGCGACCACGAAGATGCGATCCGCTGCCACACTTTCAAAGGTAGAGACCAGACCCCCGAGCGGTCCGCGATGTGGAACCCGATCAGCGACAATCGGGCAATCGATCCGGCGCCGTAGCGAATCGGGAATTTCACCACCCGAAAGATACACGGGCCCTACGTCGCGCACGTTATGATAGACGCGCACCAGC
>DASYYA010000112.1:0-11346 GCA_035934355.1 Candidatus Rubrimentiphilum sp.
GCAGTCTTCGTCGATGTCCGTCGGGTTTGTTATCTCGAGAAGGAGATTGTTTATGTCGCCATCCGCCTCGATTTTGCAACACGCCGCCTTCCAAGCGTCCAAGCACGTTCGTGCACTTATTGTTTCGGCCAACTCGACTCCGACAGGGATTCAAATCTTATGGTCCGGTTGTCCAAATTGAGCAGTAGTTTGCCTCCGCCCGCGTCACGCACTTGCCTGAAAACGCCGAACCCTGTAAGCAGAGTCCTTTCCCAGTCATGGGCGGTCCTTTCAGCGACTTCAAGGCGCGACGTAAGCATCTTAATCGTTCGCAAAACACTGTAATCAACCGCATTCGCGCCCGCAAGCATGTTGTGACCTCGCGCGTACTCAAAGGCAAACGCAGTAATGGCCTCGTCGATTACGATCGCCCTGCCACCGTCCTCAACTTCATCCACCGTGGGATTGCTCTTACGCTTCAGGCGCAGCAGGCCGCGAATTGTCGGTGACCACCCCAGTACTGCGACGAAAGCTAGATGAAGTGCGTCGTGCCAGCGGTATCCGTCGTCGTCGTAAGCGTTGTTCGTTAAGGGGTCACCGATTTGTCTGCCGTCCTGCGCGCGAAATAGAGAGACCGATCCGGAGTCCTCAACCAACAAAGCCTCAAACTCTCGAGGGAATTGCTCAGTGAGCGGATATCCTGCGTCGAAATTCTTGAGCGTTACGTGCGGCATAAACCGCGCGGTCGTCTTTGCAAGATTATCGCGCGCAATTTCCCCGAGCGCTAACCCATAGTGCGATGCGAGCGTTGACAAGTACCAAAGCGTATCGCCCAATTCTTCCGCGATTTCTTCTTTGTACAGCAAATAGGCGTCCCCGTCGCGTAGATACTTCTTGTAAGCCGTCAGCAACGTTGCGGCCTCTCCCGCGAGGCCCAGAAGGGGCAGCACATATCTATACTGTTCGGCCTCATCGGTTCGATCAGTATCCTTAGCTCTAGCCTGGTACTCGTTTAGGTCCATCGTAAACACCCGTCGAGCGCTCCCGTTTGTACGCCAATAGCTCCGTTATTTTCCAAAAGCGGCTGCCCCAGGCCTTTGCGCTCATTCTGGCGCGTCACGTGGAAACGACCGCCGTAGGCACGGCCTGCCGAAACGGTGCGTATTACGCTTTTCGCTGGTATTTTTGCTTTAGCGTCGGATCGCCCTGACGATAGCCTAGATCGGATTGTAACTCGCGCAAAAGATGACGTAGATGAATAACGGCTTGCGCGTGGATTTGGGAAACACGTGACTCGGAAACGCCGAGACGATCCTTGATGTCTTTGAGCGCTTGGCCCTCGAAATAGTGGAGCGACACGACGACGCGCTCTTGCGGCGGCAGGTCTTCCACGGCTTCGATGAGCGCGCGGCGAATGTCGCGCTCCTCGACGCTTGCGGTGATGTCGCTTTCGCTATCTTTCAGCGTGTCGGCGAGCGCGATGGTATAGCCCTTGTCACTGGGCAACGGTTCTTCGAGCGAGAGCAACGAAGTGCCGCGCACGCGCTGCAGCAGCGCGTTATATTCATCGAGCGAAATGCCCATGCGCTCGGCCACCTCGGTGTCGTGCGGCTCGCGCCCCAACTGCGCTTCGAGTTGTTGGTAGACGCGCTCGATTTCGCGCGCGCGTTGACGCACGTTGCGCGGCACCCAGTCGAGCGCGCGCAGCGCGTCGATGATCGAGCCGTTGATCCGCGTGATCGCGTAGGTTTCGAATTTGACGCCGCGGGTATCGTCGAACTTTTCGATCGCATCGATGAGTCCCAGGATGCCGTCGTTAATCAGATCGTTGAGCTCGACGTTGGCCGGCAGCCCCACCGAGATCTTGCCGGCGACGTATTTGACCAAGTGCAAATATTTATGGATCAGCTCTTCGCGCGCGTACTCGACGCCGTTGATCCGGTAGCGGCGCGCGGGCGCCGGCGTCATGCGTACCGGATGCGAGGATTGACCGCCGCGTAGAGCAGATCGACGATCGTGTTCACGACCACAAAGACCGCGGCGAAAAGCAGAATCACGCCGTTGACCAGCGGCATGTCGCGATTGCTGATCGCATCAAAGGCCAAGCGCCCGACGCCGGGCCACGCGAAGATATGTTCGGTGAGCACCGCGCCGCCGAGCAAGAGCCCGGTTTGCAATCCGATCACCGTGAGAATCGGCACCAGCGCATTGCGCAAGGCATGGTGGAGCAGCACGCGGCGTTCGCTCAAGCCTTTGGCGCGCGCCGTCCGAATGTAATCGCTGCGCAGCACATCCAGCATGCCGCTGCGCGTGATTTTTGCAATGATGGCAAGCGGAATCGTTCCCAATGTGAGTGCCGGCAACACCAAGTGCCAAAGCGCATCGCCCGCGGCCTGCCAGTTGCCTTGCAGCAGCGAATCGAGCACGACCAAGTGCGTGATCGGCGTCACCGTATATTGCAGCGAGATGCGCCCGGAGATCGGAAAGAGATTGAGGCCATAATGCGCCGGCACCACCGAGAGCACGTAGACGAGCATCCAGCCCAGCCAAAAGACCGGAATCGAGACGCCCAGCAGCGCGAGACTCATGGTGAAGGCGTCGGCAGCCGATCGGAATTTGACGGCCGAGATAATGCCGAGCGGAATACCGAAGACGATGGCGACGATCATCGCCGCGATCGCCAACTCGACGGTCGCCGGAAAGTATTGCGCCAATTTTCCGGCCACACTTTGGTTATCGACGATCGACGTACCGAGATCGCCGCGCGCCGCATGCTCGAGATACAAGCCAAGCTGCACGTACCACGGCTTATCGAGTCCGAGCGATGCGCGCAACGCGATGACTTGCGTCGGCGAGGCGTGATCGCCCAAGCGAATCGCGATCGGATCGCCCGGGATCGCCTTCATGAATCCAAAGCTTACGATCGTGATTGCCACGAGTACGGCGATTAGGCGAGCGACGCGCAGAACCAGGAAACGCGTCATGCGGATGGACGCAACGAGCGCGCGGCAAAGCGCAGCGCTTGGGTGTAAAGATAGAGGCGTTCGAACATGGAGCGCTCGTGGTCTTCGCGTTGCAGAATATCGACGAACTTTGCCGAGCCGGCCAGCTGATCGAAGAGCGTGGCGTAGCGTGAGGGCAAGCGTTCCAAGTAGCGCATGAGTTTTTCGCGATGTTGCAGGCGCTTGTAAAAACGTTGCTTTAGCGCTTTGGAATAACGGAGCGCGGCGTGCAACGGTTGGCTGCGCGTGGTCGCGACGGCGTCGGCGGCGAACCGGCCGGACATCGCAGCTTCGTAAATGCCTTCACCGTTGGTAGCGTCGACCAGCCCCGCAGCAGTGCCGCCAACCATCGCGCCGGGTGCGGCGATTTCGGGACGCGGTGCGCCGCCGTAGAGTAAGTGGCCTTCGAGCTTTGTGGTAAACGTTACGCTTGGATAGAGTCGCGCGCGCACGCGTTCGGTGAAGCGATCGAGTTCGTAGCGCAGCTGCGCTCCGGGCATTTTGCCCATCACGCCCAAACCGATCGCCAAATGATCGCGCTTGGGGAACATCCAGGCGACGGTCATGCGTCCGTCTTGCGTTGCAAAGTAATGCATCTCGAGCGTTTGGTAGGCGATCGCGTTTGCCGGGCGGTCGAGATATATGCGGTACTGCAATGTTGTGACCAGGCCGTTAGTCCAGTTGTCGTACGCGAATTCGCCATCTTCGAGTTTTGCCGTCGAGCCTTGCGCGAAGAAAATATTGCGCGTTGCGATCTGTTGGCGCGTGCCGGTGGTGAGATCGGCGTATTCAACGATCAGCTTGTCGCCGGCGCGGTGAAAGCTTTTGTAGAGTGCGGAGGTGCGAACGTTCGCGCCTTCGCGGGTTGCGAGCGCCCCGATGGTGCCGTCGAGCTCTTCACGCGTCGTTGTATGGCCGGGGACGATGGAAAGCTCGTACTCTTTTCCGGCGGGATCGAACAGCGCGAGGCGCGGCGTGTCGCAGTGCACGAGTGCGCGCGGCAGATCGAACGTCTCACAAAATCCCGGACGCAAACCGGCGGCACAGACGCGTTTCGCGCCAACGACGGTGTCTTTTTCGAGCACCGTTGTTGCGACGCCTGAGCGCGCGGCTTCACGCGCGGCGATGCCACCGGCCGGGCCGCACCCGACGACGAGAAGCTCGGTTTCTTCCATCTAATGGGTGGTTCGACATCGCCCCTCGTCGCAATGCTCCTCGGGGTCCCTCGCTGCGCTCGGGATGACAACAAATGGAGAGAAATTATGAGAAAAATCATCGCCATTACCCAGGTCTCGGTGGACGGCGTCATGCAAGCGCCCGGTGGCCCCGAGGAAGATCCGAGCATCGGGTTCAGCCACGGAGGCTGGGCCATGCCCTTCGTGGACGAGGCTTTGAGCCCGATCATTAACGAGACGATCGCCGGTGAGTTCGATATGCTTTTGGGACGCCGGACCTACGACATTTTCGCCGCGTACTGGCCGCACCAGGGCGAGCATCTGATCGCGAAGGCGTTCAACAAGGCGACCAAATACGTCGTCACGCACAGCGACGACCATCTCGACTGGAAGACCTCGGTGCGCATCGGCGGTGATGTCGTGGACGAGCTCCGCCGGCTGAAAGCATCGGATGGGCCGGAGTTGCATATCTGGGGCAGCAGTGAATTGCTGCAAACGCTGATCGCCGGCGACCTCGTCGACGAATTTCGCCTCTGGGTCTTTCCGGTGGTGCTTGGCAAAGGAAAGCGGCTCTTCGAGAGCAGCGTTCCGCCGCGCGGCCTCACGCTGATCGCGACGCGAAGCACGCCCAAGGGCGTCCTCATCAACACCTACCGCTCTGCATGACACAATAGCCCGCTCGTACCTCGCGTTTCCTCGTCGCTTCGCTCCTCGGAATGACCTCGGTAGCCCTGTGGCTAATGCCGGGCGGCTATGAATTCAGGAGTCGGGATTAGTTCAGCGGTGGCCATCTACTTCGGAATCGCGACCGGCCTACTGGCGATTCTCTACGGAATCATCCTTATAAGCTGGGTCTTGCGGCGCTCGCCGGGTAACGCGCGCATGCAAGAGATTGCCGGCGCCATCCAAGAGGGCGCGATGGCGTTTTTGCGCCGCCAGTACACGACCATCGGTCTGGTGGCGGTGGTGCTCTTCCTTATAATACTCTTCGGACTGCACTGGCAGCCCGCGGTCGGCTTTCTGATCGGCGCGGTGCTCTCGGGCGCCGCCGGCTTTATCGGCATGACGATCTCGGTGCGCGCCAACGTGCGTACCGCCGAAGCCGCGCGCGGCGGACTGGCGCCAGCGCTCCACGTCGCCTTCCGCGGCGGTGCGGTGACCGGCATGCTGGTCGTCGGCCTGGGCATTCTGGCGGTCTCGGGGTATTACTGGATTCTGCTCGCGGTCAATCATGGCGACGAAGCAAAATCGCTCGGCGCGATGATCGGCTTGGCATTTGGATGTTCGTTGATCTCGGTCTTTGCGCGTTTGGGAGGCGGCATTTATACCAAAGCCGCCGACGTCGGCGCCGACTTGGTCGGCAAAGTGGAAGCCGGCATCCCCGAAGACGATCCGCGCAATCCCGCCGTGATCGCGGATAACGTCGGCGACAACGTGGGCGATTGCGCCGGCATGGCCGCCGATCTATTTGAAACGTACGTCGTGACCACGGTCGCGGCGATGCTGCTGGGAAATTTATTGCTCGCGCATGTCGCCGGCGCCACGACGTTCCCGATCGTGATCGGCGGCATCTCGATTATCGCCTCGATCATCGGCACGTTCTTCGTGGGCATCGGCAACGTCAATCGCGCGAAGATCATGAACGCGCTCTATTCCGGACTGGGCGTCGCGGGCATTATTGCGGCCGCAGTGTTTTATTGGATCACTGTCAGACAATTCGGCGGCGGTGGAATCGTTTTGGGCACCGGAACGCTCGCGCGTCACATCCCGGCGGTCAACGTGTGGGCGTGCGCGATCGTCGGCCTGGTGGTGACCGGCCTCATCACTTGGATTACGGAATATTTTACCGGCACGCAGTACGCGCCGGTGCGCCGCATCGCCAACGCATCGGTCACCGGGCATGCAACCAACATCATCGCCGGACTCGCGGTCTCGATGCAGGCCACCGCGCTGCCCGGACTCGTCATTGTCTTCGGCATTCTCGCATCGTATGGACTCGCGGGACTCTACGGTGTCGGCATCGCGGTTATGGCGATGCTCTCGATGGCCGGAATTATTGTCGCGATCGATTCGTTCGGACCGATCACCGATAATGCGGGCGGCATCGCCGAGATGGCCGACTTGCCCGCCGAAGTGCGCGGCGTCACCGATCCGCTCGACGCGGTCGGCAATACGACCAAAGCCGTCACCAAAGGTTATGCGATCGGTTCAGCCGGCTTAGCGGCGATCGTGCTCTTCGCATCGTTCTCGCAAGAGCTTTCCAATAAATGTGCGGCGGTTCACGGCTGCATCGTCAGCACCGGACTGTTCAGCATCGAGTCGCCGTACGTGCTGGCCGGACTGCTCATCGGCGGCCTCTTGCCGTTTTACTTCTCATCGCTTTCCATGCAGGCCGTCGGACGCGCCGCCAGCAGCGTCGTCGAGAACGTGCGCGCGCAATTCCGTGACAATCCCGGCATCATGGCGGGAACGTCGCGGCCAAATTATGCGTCCACGGTGGACATCGTCACGCGCGCCGCGCTCAAAGAAATGATCTTGCCGTCGCTTATTCCGGTGGGCGTCCCTGTGCTCGTTGTGATTCTCGGAGCGCTGCACGTCTTTCCGGGGATTAGTGCCGCGCAGGTGATGGGCGGCATACTGGTGGGCGCGATCGTCACGGGGTTATTCTTAGCGATCGCCATGACCAGCGGCGGCGGCGCCTGGGACAACGCCAAAAAATACATCGAAGACGGACATCTCGGCGGCAAAGGCTCCGACGCGCACAAAGCGGCGGTCACCGGCGACACCGTCGGCGATCCCTACAAAGACACCGCCGGCCCCGCGATCAATCCGATGATCAAGGTATTGAACATCGTGGCCTTGCTCTTGGTGGCGTTCCTAATTCACTGACCGTAATACAAACGCTTCGACTTCGCTCACCTGTGGTTCGGCCACCAGCGCTTACGCGGTCTTTTTGATCGGGCGAACTTTGCGCTCTATTTCGGATGCGATTTCGTCCTCAGCGCATTCGAGTTCATAGCGGCTCTGAATGTTCATCCAGAGGGACGCGCTCGTTCCGAAGTACCGAGCAAGGCGCAGTGCGGTGTCCGCAGTAATCGATCGGCGACCACGGATAATATCTCCTATTCGGTTAGGAGGGATGTGCAGTGCCGTCGCAAGACGGTTGGCATTCAGTCCGCTTGGCTTCATGAATTCCTCGACTAGGAACTCGCCAGGCGGAATCGGTGCAAGCTTCTTTGGCATATTTGTTTTTTTCACCTAATGGTAGTCTACAATCTCGACGTCGTACGCGTCCCCATCTTTCCAGACGAAGCAGACACGGTACCGGTCGTTGATGCGGATGCTGTACTGCCCCTTGCGATCGCCTTTGAGCGCTTCCAATGAAGTTCCCGGACCCTTCAGGTGATGAAGTGACGTGGCTTCATCGAGAAGAATCAACTTCCGGCGGGCAGTATTTTCAAAGCCCTGGAAGCGCCGTACTGGTTCTCGCTTGAAAAGCCGTTCTGCACCCGTGTCAGAGAAGCTTCGTATCACTTGATTCGGAGTATAGTACGTATTACGTACTATGTCAAACTAACACCGCCTCGCGCCTCGGCACCCATTTCGCGAGCTCAGTGCGTCGCTCAGCGGTTTCGACAAGCTCAGGATGACACGCAGGGACGCATAACGTACCAAGTGCGCATTGCAATCCGATATGCAGAGGAGCAACGCCGATGAAATACGCCGTGCTTTTTGATCCCGCAGGAGATGGAACATGGGGAGCAGTCGTCCCCGACCTTCCAGGATGCATGTCGGCCGGAAAGACGCTCGACGAGGCGCGCGATAGCGTCAAAGAAGCTATTGTACTGTGGATTGATGTCGCACGCGAAAGGGGTGAGCGCATTCCTCCTCCAGCGTCTATTGCTGACAACATCGATATTGCTTAGCAATACGACACGCTAACAGCCCCTCGTTCCTCGGGGTTCCCTTCGTCACTTCGTTCCTCAGGACTGCGGCGCTTCGCGCCTTGCCTGACCGTCCTATGGTCCTCGGAATGACCATGTGCGGGTTTGACCGCGAAGCGGTCATTCCGACGAAGGAGGAACCGCGACGCAGGAGCGGCGTTAGGTGGTTCGGTTTAGTTCCGACAGGATCTCACTGCGCGAATAGCCGCGCGCTTTCATTGATGCGATAAACGCGGACACGCGCTCGCGGAGTACGCTCTTGCGCACGCGCTTGTCAGCCGTTGGGACATCTTCTGTAACTCGAGTTCCGCGACGGCCGTCGCTCACCAGCCACCCTGCATCTTGCAGATCCGCGTAGGCGCGCGCGACCGTGTTTGGCGCCACGTTGAGATCGCCGGCCAATTGCCGCACGGTAGGCAACGTCGCGCCCGATTTTAGATCGCCGCGTTGAATAGCGCTACAAATTTGCTCGAGGATTTGTTGATAAGGCGCGATCTCAGCGTCGGGATCGACCGTGACTGTTATACTTGCTGCCATCGATCGAGCTCTTGAGGCGTAACTGACTTTCGCGACACTGCCAAGAGCAGCACATCCACAACAAGGAAGCAGGCTACGGACACGAGCTGTGCGATGAGGTGTACGGTGTTTGCGTGCTCTGCCGTTAGACTGAAATACACGAAAGCCGCGGCTGGCGCCAAAAGCAAATTCCCCGTAGCGCGAATAAGTCGCAGATAGTCATCGACGAAAATCTCGACTGGAATGTCGTCTCCGGCAATTAGGGCCGGGACGCCAGCGATACGCCAGGCAAAAAACGTAATTGCCAGCGACGACATCGTTACAATGATGGCTACAAGGCGCAGAGACGGATTAGGCACGTCGACCAACGGCAACATCGAGCCTATAGTAGCTGCAACGTAGCCATAAAGTGGAAGGACCTTGAAGGGCGTACGTACATCAAGAGATGCCACGCGACGTGGTCCAGTGTTGCGCATTCGAAAGTAGGCCGCGCCAATTAGTGTGACAAACCCGACCAACATCAGACTGTATGCAACAGGTATCGGCACTGCCTTTAAAGCCACGGCTACTGCGGATACCAAATTCAACACTCCGGCAGCACGCGCCCACGCGGGTGATCCGCGCTCAAGCGCCTTTCGTCGTTCCGCCACAGCAATCAAGCGGTCTTTGTCGCGATCGTCGAGATTCATACGCTTGAAATACGCCGGAATATTGACAATGAGATCCTTCTTCGGCCACAAGAGCATGAATACGCCGAAACCCGTGAATATCGCGACGTAAAACCAGCGGATGAAAGGATCGACTTGCATTGTATTAGGAGCCTAACACAAAAATCACCTTTGTGTCAATGTGCTGATACAAACGCTCATGCCCTGCGCCGCTCCTCCCGTCGCCCTCCTACGTCGGAATGACCCTCAATACGAAAGAGCCGCCATCAAATAAACGAGATCTGCGCTTGTCGACATCACCGGTTCATTGCTCGAGTAATCCCAAAAGTCGTCGTGGTAAACGGCAAAACCGGTGTTAAACGGCGCGTACTCATCGGGATGCTCGAGTTTGATGCCTTTTAAACTTTCGTAGACGCTGCGATACACCGGACCGTCGACGACACCGCCGCGCAGCACAGTGCCGTAACGCCGATTCTCGATGGATTGCGGATGCAGCGGATACGTCCCATTCGCCGGCACGCCGATGACAAACGACGTGCCCCACAAGTTTTCGCCGAAAAGCCAATCGCGCGCCCCGTCGCCGTACAGCGTAAAACGATTGTCACCCGTCATGCGCCGGTAGAGATATGCCTGGGTCGCGTATGCAATGGCGAGATCGTTGGAGACCCAGATGAACGGAATACCTAAATGAAACGCGTTGGCGGCGCGCGCCGCCACGCGCTGCAGACCACTGCGATAGTATTGCGCCATCGTGCGTTTCACCGTCGCGTTGCCGAGCCGCCAGAGTTCGTAGTGACCGAAGTTTACAAACGGATACCACTGGTAATGCTCGGCGGTATCGGCGCCCATCCAGGGTTTGACCGGCTGCATGGCGGCGTACTCGAGCGCTTCCTTTAAGTACGCAGTTTGCCGAGTAAGTGAATAGAGTTCGGCGGCGGCAAGTTCCATGTCGTCGACGTAGTCAGCTTCTTCGTAATAGTACGGCGCGGTCGCGGGCGCGGTTTGGCAGACGCCCGGATGGAGCCGGCCGTAGTGATAGGCTTCACGCGCTTTGCGCGCTAGCGCCGTCGCGTACTGCGGATCCTGTTTTGCGTATATCTGGGCGCCCAGTGCAAATGCCGAGGCGAATTTGCCGGCGGTCGACGCCATGCCATTCGACTCGTTTTTATACTTGAACAGCCCCTGCGGGCGGCCCGTGCACGGATAGATCGGGCGCGCGCCGCCCTTGCCCCAGCCATAATCGGTTTGGTCGTCGGTAAAGACGTGCAACGTTTTGTGATCGCGATCGTCGCCGAGCTGATTGAACATCATGTTCGGCGCGGGATACATTTCGAGGAGCCAATCGAGGCCGTGACGCGCTTCGTCGAGCACCGCGTTGCCGCGAAAGGCGCTCGGAAAATCGCGATACGCGAGAAGCAGATCGAACGTCGCGGTTGCCGAGGTGTCGACGTACTGTAATTCGTCCGCGGCATCGGCCCAGCCACCGCTGACGTTAAAATACCGTCCTGCGTACGGCACGTCACCGACGACGATGCCGTCATGCTGATGCACATACGCCTTGAAGAGTGGATTGTAGCCGGAGCGTTCGTCGCGCATGAAATTGAGCAGCGTGTCAGCCACGCCATAGTAGGTCGATCGCGAGATGCGGAACGGCGGCGACCACACGCCCTGCGCGTCGATGCGGTATGTTCCTTCGCGGCTGAAGTGCGAAAAGCTCAGATCGTAGCTGGACACGCACGGACCATACGGACCCTTTGGCGTTGCATCTCCGGTAAAGACGGTATTGCCATGCGAATCGAGGACGCGGAACGTTTGAAAGGTTCGCGGCTGCAGTGAACAGATGACGGCGATGTGCGCGTCGTGCGGTAGATATCCGACTTCATTTATACGGATCACGCTTTTTGTATTGTCAACGGGGTACATCAATGCCACCGCGAGCAAAAAGCTCATGAGTTAGGGTTTCGCCTCGTTCCCCGGCGCCGCTCCTTCGTCGCGGTTCCTCCTACGTCGGAATGACCTCAAGCAACTAGTTTAGCAACGCGCTTCAGATCTTCGATAAACT
>DASYYA010000115.1:0-16520 GCA_035934355.1 Candidatus Rubrimentiphilum sp.
TCTGCGTCGTCGGCTCGGTCACAGAGCGCTTGGGCTATGCTTCCTCGCCGTTTCCTAACATCTGCACGCACCGCGCTGCAAACGCCCGGTGCGTCGACTCTCTCACAGGTCTGCTAATGCCGGCACTCGAGGTTCGGCAAATCATGGAGATTCTGCCGCATCGCTATCCGTTTCTGCTCGTCGATCGAATCTTGGAGTTGGAGCCGGGTGTCCGCGCGCGCGGCTACAAAAATGTCACCGCCAACGAGCCGGTCTTCACCGGACACTTTCCGGGTAACCCGGTGCTTCCCGGAGTCTTCATGATCGAGGCGCTGGCGCAATTAGGGGGCTGCGTCGTTCTCGAACCCGGAGAATTCTCGCGCAAAATACCGTATTTGGCCGGAATCGATCGCGCGAAGTTTCGCCGGCCGGTCGTTCCGGGCGACTGCTTTATGATGGAAGCCAGTCTCATCAAATATAAACGCAACATCGGCTGGGTTCAGGCCGAGGGACGGGTCGATGGAGAGTTCGCAGTTTCCGCCGAGTTGATGTTCTCCATTTCGTCGGATCCGCGTCTTTTGGGATACGACGCGGCCGTTTTGCATACTTGAAAAAAAGGCGTATCCGCGCTGCGCGCTACACGCCCCCCGGACGCAAAGCGCCCGGGGCCCCCGGCCCTAACGGGCCCCTCTGCCATAGCGCGTAGCAAGAAGCCAGACGTCGATGATTCATCCAACTGCAATAGTGCATCCAAATGCAAATATTGACCGTGGCGTAGAGATCGGGCCCTATTGCATTGTCGGCGAAAATGTTGCGATTGGGCGCGGAACGATCTTACAATCGCATGT
Organism: Candidatus Rubrimentiphilum sp.; assembly: GCA_035934355.1. Taxonomy (GTDB): domain Bacteria; phylum Vulcanimicrobiota; class Vulcanimicrobiia; order Vulcanimicrobiales; family Vulcanimicrobiaceae; genus Rubrimentiphilum. The sequence continues at coordinate 828 of DASYYA010000115.1, forward strand.
CGTCGTCAACGGGTGGACGACGATCGGCGAAGATTGCCAAGTCTATCCTTTTGCGACGATCGGCGCGGCTTCACAAGATAAAAAGTATCTCGGGGAGCGAGCCTACACGCGTGTCGGCAGCCGTACGATTGTTCGCGAGTATGTCAGCATCCAGCGCGCGACCGGCGAAGACCAAGTAACGTCGATCGGAGACGATTGCTTGTTCCTCGCCTACGTACATATCGCGCATAACTGCATCATCGGCAACGGCGTAACGATGAGCAACGTGGCGCAACTCGCAGGCCATTGCATCATTGAAGACAATGCGGTCATCGGCGGAATGACGGCGCTGCATCAGTTTACTCGCGTCGGTCAATATGGCATGGTCGGCGGAGCGAGTGCACTGACGCGCGACCTGCCGCCGTTCCTCTTGGCGGCTGGAAATCCGGCGACGCCATATGGATTGAACAGCGTAGGCTTGAGACGCGCCGGTTTTTCTGATGAAGAAAGAACCGAGATCAAACGTTTTTACCGATTGCTTTACGGCGCGAAGTTAAACTTGTCACAAGCAATTGAAACGATGAAAGCGGAGGCGCAGACGGCAGTCGGGCGGCACATGATCGCATTTCTCGAGGGTGAATCGCAGCGCGGCATCCTCTTGAAGTGACGTGCGGTACTTTTTTTCAACCGGCGAAGCTTCGGGCGAACTCACCGCCGTCGCGTTGGCCGAAGCCATCCGTCAATTCGATCCACAGGCGCACTTCGAAGGCATAGGCTCCGCACGCATGCGCGCCGCGGGCTTCAGGGTCGCCTACGATCACAGCGGGTGGGCGAGTATGGGACCAATTTCCGCAATTCCGAGAATTCCCAAACTGCTCGGGATCGGTTTAGGAGTTACGGCGCACATTTTGCGCACGAAGCCCGACTTGCTGGTGCTGGTAGATTTTGGCGCCTTTAACGTGCGGCTCGCGACGCTGTTGCGCAAATTGCGATACCGCGGTGCCATCCTGGATGTCTATCCGCCCGGAACGTGGCTCGACGATCCGAAAAGGGCGGCCGCGATTGCGAAAGTCGCCTATCCGCTGACGGCCTTTGAACATCAACGCGATTTTTTTCGAGCACTAAACTTGCCGATCGCCTACTTTGGACACCCGCTCACTTCGCGTTATGCCGCGCGGCCGCCGCGCGAGCCGGCGCCCGCCGATGGCGGCACTATCGCACTCTTGCCTGGGAGCCGGAAAAGTGAAATCGTTTATCACGCTCCCTTGTTATTTGCGGCATATGTGTTGCTCAAGCGAAACCGTCCGCAATTGCGCGCTGTGGTGAGCGCCGCCAATGGAGAGGTCGAACAGATGCTTCGAAGCTTGGCAGCGCAGTCGCATTTGCAGGATATCATGTTTGTACGCGGCACGCTCGACGCGATCAAGGACGCGGATGCGGCATGGGTCTCTTCAGGAACCGCGGTGCTCGAATGCGCGCTTTCCGGCGTTCCGGAAATTGTTTTGTACGTCGTATCGCCCCGAATCGAACGCTACGCTCAAAGATTGCGCGCCGGGCGATTCATTGCGTTGCCGAACTTGGTGCTGGGCCGTCAAATTCTGCCGGAGTTGCTGCAAGAAGCGGTAACCCCGGAGCGGCTGGTTTTAGAAATGGAAGCGCTGCTGCGCGATCCGGCGCCACAGCATGCGGAGTTCCAGAGATTCAGAGAAGCACTCGGCCCGCCCGACGCCCTCGAGCGGTGCGCGGCCTTTGCAATCACATTGGCGAAAGGCCAGACAGGTGCGACTTTATCATACGGCTGATCTTCATAACCGCCGCGGAATCGTTCCGCGCCTGCGGGCATTGCGTTCGGAGGAACGCGGCTTGCTGTTTGATTCGGGCGATTCATTGCGTGGAAGCCAGACGGTCTATTTTCCACGCGAGCCGATCATCTCCGAAATCGATGCTGCCGGTTACGATGCCCAAGCGATCGGAAATCGTGAGTTCCATTATTTGTTCAGCTGTTTGAAAGCTCGCGCGGGGCGGATGCGCCACCGTCTGGTCTGCAGCAACTTGGTTGATACCAAAGGCCGGCCGTTGCCATTCGAACGTTTTCTGCGGCTCAAAGAGCCTTCAGACGGCACACGCGTTCATGTGGCCGCTTTGCTCGTGATGCAATATCCCTGCGGCAGTCCGTGGGAGCGGGTGTTCGGCTGGCGCTTTTTGGATCCGGCGCCGGTCGTGCGAGAGTTCGCGCAAACTATTCCGCGCAGCGATGCACTGGTCGTGCTGTCGCATCTTGGCTTGCGGCGCGATCGGGAGTTGGCTGCTGCGGTTCCGCGCATCGATGTGATTTTGGGCGGCCACAGCCACGATACACTTGCCGAACCGGAAATATGTGCGGGTGTCCCGATCGTGCATGCCGGTCCGTACGGCCAATACGTTTCGCAAACCGATCTTCAATACGATCTCGCGCGCGATCGCTGGACGCTAACGGCTTTCTCCTTGGTACCGCTTTTGGCGGCGGCATGAAAGCCGTTCTCTTTATTTCAAACGGCCACGGTGAGATTGCGATTGCGGCGCGCCTCGCGCACATGTTGCGGCAGCGCGGCGATATCCGCTGCGATCACTTGGCGCTGGTAGGAACGTCGTGGTACTCGGAGGAGATGAATGAAGTCGGCCCGCGGCGCGCAATGCCGAGCGGCGGACTCATCGCGATGGGAAACGTGCGCAACCTGGTGCGCGACATCACTGCCGGCCTCTTGGCGCTCACCTGGAAACAATATCGTTTTCTGCGCAGTATCGCGGGACGATATTGCGCTTGCATTGCTGTCGGTGACGTGCTTGCGTTAATTGCGGCATACCAGGCGAAAGCCCGCGCGACAGTATTTGTCGGAACGGCGAAAAGCGTTCGTGTGGCGCCGTATGGCCGCTTCGAACAAGCGATCGTCCGAAAGGCGGATGCGGTTTTTGTGCGCGATGAGCCGACGGCAGAATCCTTACGTGCCGCAAAAATCGTCGCACAGGCTGCCAACGTCATTGCCGACTTTGTGCAGAGTGACGGTCTGAGTGCGTTTTCGAATGCACCGCTGCAAATTGCGATTTTTCCCGGCAGCCGCGAAAGCGCATATGAGGACGCGCGTTTTCTCGCATCCGTGATCCGGCTTTTGGCGCGCGGCCGTGATGATGTTCTCGGTATTCTCTCGATTGCGCCGTCATTGCACCCTGCGCGCTTGATCGAGCTCCTGAACGCCGACGGTTGGAGGATCGTGGGGCATTCGGGTCCATCGCGGCCTTTTTCGGCTTTTGACGATGGGCGCGAGCTGATTGCGGCGTGCACGGCACCCGGGGAAGCGTTACTTCCTATGGCGCAGCTGGTTTTAGGACAAGCGGGAACGCTCAATGAAGCCGCCGCCGCTGCAGGCATCCCCGTCGTCGCGTTTGTGCCGGAGCGCGAACGGCGCAAATGGTACCGGCGGCGCCAACTGCAGCTCTTGGGCGATGCACTCTTGGTGTTGCCGCGGGATGCGGCCGAAGGCGCGCAGGCGCTGACCGAGCTGTTGGCCGATACCGAGCGCCGCAATCGCATGGCGCGCGCCGGGAAAGAACGGATGGGGCCACCGGGCGCGACCGCCAGAATCGTGGATCGCGTCATCGAGCTGTGCGCGTGACGCGATTCTTACCGGCGAGTTTTGCGCTCGCATTTTTTGTGGTTCCGTTCTTTCCGCCGTTCATCACGCTCACGGCCATAACGATTCCGGGCGTTTCCCTCGTCTCGCGCGGATTCGCCATTGGTTTGCTTGCGTTGATGGGCGCGATTGCGGTTTATGCGCTCCTCACGCTGCTGCGTCCGCCACGTGAAGTTCCGCCGACGTTTTGGCCGTTGTTAGGCTGGCTCGGGGCCGGCCTCTTGGCAGCTGCCTTGGGATTTCACCCGCGCGAGGGACTTTTGTTTATTGGAATTTTCGGCTTGGCGTTGATCTGGCACCTCACGATTCTGCGATACTATCGCCTTCCGGGCGCTAGCCGTGCAATTTTCTGGAGTTACCTGCTCTCGGGTGCGTTGGCCGCGCTCGCCGCGATCATCATGATCGTCGCGCGCTGGCCGGCGTCGCAATATACCATTGGAAATGGACGCGCAATCGGAACGTTCATTCTGCCGGGCGAGCTCGCGGGATATCTCATTATTTTTCTTCCAATAGCGTTTGCCGTTGCCCGCACAACCATCGATCCGGGGCTGCGTAAGCTGGCATGGTCCGCCTTAGCTATTGGAACGGCAGCTTTTGTGCTGACGTTCTCGCGGGCCGGATGGATGGGCTTGGCCGCTGCGATCGCATTCTATCTTTTCGTCGGCAGCAACGTGCAGCGGCGGTATGCGCCCTTGATTTTGCTTGCCGGCCTGGCGGCCGTTCTTGTGGTGTTTAACGCGCATCACAATCCTTCGGAAAACTACACCCGGCTTTCGATTTGGCAAGCGGGTATCGAGATCGTGCGGCGTTTTCCGTTGACCGGCGTCGGTCCATTCAATTTCGCGCGCGTATATGCATTGGTGCGTTTACCCGATGGAGACCCGACGGCGTTCCACGCGCATAGTTTCTTATTGACGATTTTCGCCGAAACCGGACTCGTTGGATTGTTGGCCGTCGGCGTTGCGTGGTGGCGCTTTGCCCTCGCTTTGCGGGATCGCTTGCGCGACACGACGCCTGCGAACGCGACGATCGCGCTTGCCATTGCAGCGGGACTCGCCGGTACGTGGGTGCAAGGCCTCATCGATACGGTGAGTGTCGTGATCTTCGGACTATGGCTACCGTCTATGGCACTGTGCTTGGTAGCAGCGACCGATGGACTTGCCGAGCAACGACAGTCATGAACGTTGCGCGCACCAGTATTCTTCTTATCGCCATAGTGGCAGCCGGCTGCAACCCGCAGACTCGCGTCGCCCGATCGACACCGACACCCTCAGCCTCGCCGGGACTGCCACCGCTAAAGATCACCGGCCGTTCTGCAGCCGGACATCTGGTCAGCATCATTCAACAAAGCGGCAATCGCAAACAATATGCGCTGGTCGCCAAGTCCGTCGTCAGCCGATCGGCACAAAACATCGCGCAGGCGACATTTCACACGACGACGGTGACATTTTATGACAAAGATGGAACATCATTGACTGCAACCGCGCCGCAGGCCACGGTCGATCAGCGCAATCATCTGGTCAGGCTCACCGGTGGCGTTACGGCGCACACGAGCACCGGAGCGGCCTTGACGTGCGACCGGCTCGCATACGATAGCCGCACGGAGCTTATCTCCGGCGCCGGCAATGTGCGAATGACCGCAGTGCAAAACGGATCGCGCGAAGTGATGACAGGGGATTCGTTTACATCCGACATCAAACTGACACGTTTGGTGATGCGATGATCAAGATGCGGGGATTGATGAAGCGCTACGGTGAGCGCACCGTCGTTGACGGCGTCACGGCTGCGGTAAATGCGGGTGAGATCGTGGGACTGCTCGGCCCCAACGGCGCCGGAAAAACGACGACGTTTTACATGGTTGTCGGATTAGTGAAAGCCGATGGTGGAACCGTTCTGATCGATACCTCCGGCGGTGAGATCGATTTAACCAACGCGCCGATGTATCGTCGCGCGCGCTGCGGCATCGGATACTTGGCCCAGGAAAACTCGATCTTTCGCAAGCTCTCCGTCGGCGACAACGTGCGCCTTATTTGGGAGATGCATGGCGTCCCGCGAGACGAGCAGGAGCGCCGTCTTTCTCCGCTGCTTGAAGAGTTTGGATTACTGCATCTCATTAACGCCCAGGGCGATAGTTTGTCGGGTGGTGAACGCCGCCGCGTCGAGATCGCGCGAGCGCTGGCGACGGAGCCGGCGTTCTTGTTGCTGGATGAACCATTTACCGGCATCGATCCGATTGCGGTTGCCGATATTCAAGCGATGATTCGTCAACTGCGCGATCGAGGTCTGGGTATTCTCATCACCGATCATCAAGTGCGCGAAACGTTATCCATTGTGGATCGCGCCTACATTTTAAATAACGGAAAGATCGAAGTTTCCGGGACTGCCCAGGAGGTGCTGGACAGTCCGATCGCGCGAAAGTTTTATTTGGGCGAAGGGTTCCGGCTTTGACGTCAGCGCGGCCGTTGCCGCTCAAATTCACGATCCTCGACCGCTACATGCTGACCGAGTTGATTGGACCGTTTCTTTTTGGTTTGTCCGCATTTACGCTGATCTTTGCGGCGACGCAAATCATCGCGATCGGGCGCGCCGTCTCCGAGGCACACGCTCCGCTCTGGGCCGCAATTGAGGCGTTCTTGTGGCAACTGCCTTCAATGGTTGTCTTGACAATCCCGATGGCACTCTTGCTCGGAACGCTGCTCACTGTCCAGCGGCTCTCCGGCGACAGCGAAGTGACGGCAATGAAGGCCGGCGGTATTTCATTCTTGCGGATCATTCTGCCGTTGCTCGTCGCGGGTTTCGTCATGTCGCTCGTGACATTGGTGCTCCAAGAAGCCGTGGTTCCGTACGCGCAAACGCAATTCACGATTATCGAAAATACCGTCATCAATCATACGAGTCCGTTTGCCAGCGACACGACGGTCAATGCCCCATTGCCCGGTGGCGGACATCAGTTGACGTTTTACAATGCTTATGACCGAGGCAGTCAGGCGCTTTTACAGGTGACACTTGTCCAGTACGACCGGGCGGGCAATCCGACGCAATTGATATTTGCCGATCGTGCCGTGTTCCAGGCCGACAGCTGGGCTCTCGACAATGCAACGACATATCTGCTGCCGACGGGCAGCAATCAAACGATCCTTGTTTCCCACACTCCCGTTCTGCAAGTCGAGTTAGGGCAAAAACCGGCCGATATTGCAAAACGAGCCGCCGGTAACAACCCAGCGAACATGAGCCGCGCCGAAATTGCCGAAATTGTGAGTAGTGGACAGCTCACGCGCGCGGAACTGCCGAAATACGTGCTGGCGTTTCAGGAAAAACTGGCACAGCCGTTTGCATGTTTTGTCTTCACGCTCATCGCTATTCCGTTTGGGATCCGCGCCGTGCGTGGCGGGGGAAGCGCGAGCCTCGGCTTTGGGCTCGCCGTCCTGATCGTATTCATTTATTATATCGTGCAGACCGTGTTTTCATATATTGGTGAAGCGCTCTTGCCGATTGCGGCGCTCGCCGCGTGGATGCCGAACTTGATCTTCACATTCGTCGGCGCGCAGCGCTTGCAGCGAGTGGCGATAGTATGAGCGCGCTCGATATACTCCGCGGCACCGGGATCGTGCTCTTTATCGTCGTGCTGGCAGGCGTTATTGCGTATGCCGGCGACCGCATCGGCCACCAGGTCGGCAGAAAGCGTCTGACCCTCTTTAACATTCGTCCGCGGTACACGTCCACGATCGTCGCCGTTGCAACGGGCATGATCATCGCGCTCGTCGTCACCTTAGGCGCCATCTTTGCGTTCAACGAAGTTAAGATCGCATTTTTCCGGTTGAACCAAATCAATGCGGAGATTACGCGCGCGCAAGCGCGAGCCAGAGAGTTGGAACGACGGGTCTACAGCGCGCGCGTTGTTGTGACCACCGATCAACTGATGAGCCCGTTGATCGGGCATATTGCAGTCAACACGCCGCCGGAGCGGCGGCTTGACATGTTGCGGCAATACTATCAGCAAGTCGTTGCCAACGTAAACGCTACGTATGTCCCTCAGGGTTTAAAAGCGTTCAAACCGCCGGCACAAGTTGACAAGGTTTTACGTTCATTTGCGGATTCAACCGAAGTCCAAGCCGCCAACAGCCAGTGGCCGATCGCGATGATCACTGTTTCGGATCGCAATCTTTATCTCAACGACGAAATCCACTTCCAATTCAAGTTTCTCAAAGACGCGCGGATCTTTCCGGCTCGCGCGCTGATCGCGTCGGAAACAATTCCCGCCAGCCGCAACGTCAATATCCAAGTTGCGCTGGCCGAATTGGAAAGTGCCGTCGCTTCGGTCGCGGTGCGTGCCGGCTTGCCACAGTACTTCTTCAATAACATCGAGCCGGTCCAAACCTATCCCGATTTGGCACAGATGCAGCAGATGGTTTCTTCCGGCAGCGGGACGTACGTGTTGACGGCTTTTGCGGCGACCAACGTTTTTGCGAGTACCGGAGGCGTGCCGATCGTGGTCTTTCTGCAGCGGCACGCTCCGTGAACCCGGCGGTTCTCGGAATCGATCCGGGAACGCGAAAGGTGGGGTTTGCCCTGATTGAGGGTGCCACTTCGCCGCCCCTGGCCTTGGGAATCGAGCCGTTGGAGACATTGATCGGCCGGCTCGAGCCCCTGGTGGTAAGCCATCCGTTGCGCGCGGTTGCCCTCGGGGGAGGCACCAACGCCGCCGCCCTGCAGCGGCTGCTCGAACGGTTCGGGGCACCCGTGCATTTGATCGATGAAAGCGACACGACCTACCGGGCCCGGGCGCTCTATTTCGCGGAACACCCGCCTCGCGGATGGAAGCGGCTCCTTCCACTGGGTTTTCAGCTTCCGCCTCGGCCAATCGACGATTATGCGGCGCTGCTCATTGCCCGCCGCTACGTCCAACGGGGTTTTGACGTGCCGCTGCCGTAAATGAAACGCCCCGTCATTTTGGCCGATAGTAAAGGGTGCCCCGGTTTGCGGGTATGGAGAAGGTATGACTAGGTTGATCCGCACGGCCTTTTTGGCAGCGCTGGCAACAGCGATGTCTGCCGGCGCGTGCGCGATTGCCCAAGCGCAACCGGCCTCGAGCCTGGATCCTGCCCGCATCTTCGACCGTTTCCCCAGCACGCTGATCGCTCTGGAGAAACCGTCGCGGCATCGCGCTTCGGTCGGCGCGGAGCTTTTCTATGTAGGCGGCGAGACCAGTGACGCATCGATTGCGGCGCCAAGTGGCCAACCGACGCTGACCGCAGCGGTAAATCTCGTCATCCCCCAACGCGCGACAACCTCCGCTCCCCTTATCGCGGTGACGAACACGCCGGCACTCTACGCCGATGACACACCCCTATTGCCGGCGCCAACGGAAACGGCCGTGGTGCGCGGCGGTACGGATCTCACGCAATCGCTGCCGGCCGCGCCGGTACGCTTTGGTGCGTACTTGCCATATGTGCCGGCGTTGGAACAGATGACTGCCCGACCGGTTGCGCCCGTTGAGCTCAAGACCGTGCAAATTACCGCGCAAGCTGTTGCGGGCGGAATGCAAACACTCCATCCGGATGCGTTTCATGCGCTCCAAGTCTGCGGCACCACCGATCAAGCTGCGCCGTGTCCTTATCTTGCAGATTCGCGTGCGGCCAGTTTGAACGTGCAGACGAATTTCAACATTCGCGCGGGCAACGATCGCCTTGGACTTCAATTTTCGGGCGGGTTAGAACGGCTCTCTGTCGGCCAAAGTGCCGTCTTCCCGTACGTTCCGGTGAATATCGACGCAACGCCGGGCGGCGGCGTCAGCATTTTCGATCCGCAAGCACCGGTGCTCTCGTATCCGGGATTAACCTCGGTCAGCAAGCAGAGCGTCGGCGCAACGCTGGCGGTTCCCGTTACGCCGCGTATTACGGTCGGTTTGCAGTTCCAGCGTCAGCAGTATCAAGGCGATTATGGATCGCTCTTATTTCCAGGACTTGCTGCCAACAAGGATACGTATCTCGGAAATCTGACCTATAAGCTTCCGTCGGGGTCCAGCGCCATTACGTTATCCGCGCGACAGTACCGCTATCAAGATCTGTTCTCACCGGATTACACGTTGACGCAGACCCGCGCCGACCTGAACTTTACGGTGAAATTCTGACCGGCGCTCTAGCGCGCCGCAAATTTGTCTACGCTACTCTGATTCTTGTCCTCGGCGCGTTGACCGCCGCCCTTGCCTGCGTGCAACTCGCTTCGGATTCTATTTTTTCACGATCGGCTGCGCCGTTTTCGCTGCCCGCAAAGATTCCGGCGAGCCTGGGTATTGCGATCTACTCCGCCATCGAACGCGCGGCGCCGGCGCCCTATGTCGAAGCGATGCTAGCGCAAGCCGCATTGAACGACGGCAGGGTCTCACGCGCGCAAGCGTTCGCCGGGCGGATGCCGGCATCACCCGCGCGTGAAGAGCTCTTAGGAAAGATCGCGCTCGCGTGGGGCGACGAACATTCGGCCGAGATCCATTTCATCGCGGCGGCCGATGCGTTCGCCATTCGAGCCGAAACGATTCGACTTGCCAAAACGGATCCGGCGGCCGCGTACCGGCTCGAGCTGGCGATGCGCGACCGATTGACGAGGACCGCTACACTCCCCGATCTTCTCGCCGATGCATATTGGCGGCTCGGAATCCTTGCGACGCAACTGGGGTATCGCGCGCACGAGCTTTCGATGCGGCATAAATGGTTCCAAACTGGGATGCGCGACTACGTCGAGGCGGTGGCGCTCTCGCCGATCTCGGAGAAGTATTTGATCTACGCCGGAAGTCAAGCGCTCAATCTGAACAATCCGATCGAAGCGCAGCAGTATTTTCGGCGGGCCGTGAATCAAAATCCAGCCAGCGCCGATGCCTATGCCGGCTTAGGTGTTGCGGCGCTTCGTTTAGGCGATCGCCAAAGCGCACTGAGCTATGCGCGATTGAGCGCATCCTACAATCCGCGATCCCACTTTCTGCACACACTCGAAAAGCTCTTAAGATGAAGGTTGCGCTTGATGCGCAGCTGACGCTCGGAACTGCGACCGGCATCGGTGAGTACGTTTCGGGTTTGGCTGAAGCGTTGCGCCTTCGTGGAACGGACGTCGTCGAGCTCCGAGAGCCGCGATTGGATCCGTGGCGCTTCGATCGCCGCGTCGCTTGGGATCAAGCCGTGCTGCCGCTGCGCGCGCGCAATAGCGATGCGGACCTATTGCATTGCGCCTCGGGAACGATGCCGTGGAGCTTGCCGCTGCCGGCCGTGGTCACCGTGCATGACGTTGCGTGGCTCAAAGCACAGCGCCACGCCCCCTGGTACGCGCGATATTATTTCGGTCCATTTGCGCTCCAGCGGTACCGGCGTGCAGGAGCTATTGCGGTGGATTCGGCGTTCTCGCGCAACGAGCTACTGCGCGTTTTGGATATTCCGCGCGATCGCGTTGAGGTGATCTATCCGGGCGTCGCGAGTGAATTCCTGAAATTGCGGCGAGTGTCATCCAACGATGCCGTGCTCGTTCCCGGAACCGTCGAGCGCAGAAAAAATTTCGAAGTACTCATCCGCGCATTGCCGATGATCGGTCCGCGTGTACGGATCGTTTCGATTGGGCCGTTTACGCCCTACCGCGAGGAGCTATTGGAGTTGGCGCGCTCGCTCGGGGTCTCCGAGCGCGTTGAGTTTCGCGGATATGTTTCCAGAGCAGTGTTGCTCGATCTGTATGCACGATGTGCGCTTGTCGCCGTACCGTCGCGCTACGAGGGTTTTGGATATGCCGCCGCGCAAGCACTGTGCGCGGGCGTGCCGGTGCTTGTTTCCGACCAAGCGTCGCTGCCCGAGATTGCGGGTCGAAGCGCGACCATCGTGCCGGTCGGGGATGCGGCGGCGTGGGCACTGGAAATCACACGCATCTTGAGTGATCCCGCAGCCGCCGGCGAGCGGAGCGAACGTTTGCGAGCCGCTGCAATCGAACAGTTCTCATGGGATACCGCAGCAGCGAAAACGCAACGCTTATACGAGAAAGTTATGTCGAGGACTTAATACACCGGCGATCCCGGGGCGCCGGGTGCGACGCTGCCGTCATCCGGCGCAAAGATCAGGCGAAGCGGATAGCTCGAGCCGCTGTCGGGAATCGTAACGATGGTGACGCGCACAAAACCTCGCGCCGGCACGACATACTGGCGTATTTTGTAGCGTGAGAACGCTGGAACGCCGTGCGATTGAATCAGAACGCCGTCGATCACGTACGTGCCGGTGGCGCGTCCCCCGCGGGGATCTTCATAAACCGCAATCGCTTGCGGGTGATCCGTCGGATTTTGGACCTTGACCACAAAACTTTGCTTTATCCCGTAGTCGCCGGCAAGTGCCTGTCCGTTCAAGACGTTGGGCACCGGAATGTCGCCAACTTGCAGTTCGAGAAAATCACTATCAACGTTCCAAACTGTGGAGTAATGAAACTCCGGAATTTTATAGATGCCGCGCGCATGGAGCTGTCCGCCGGCAAGAAGCTCGGTATCGGTGAACGGCTGGTCGGGTGAGCTCGTGGCATCTTGTGCAAAAAGCGTTAAATGTACGGTGCTGCCGTTGAGCACGCGCAGTTGCAACAATCCGCAATCGATACTGTTTGGTGGAAGATCTTGCTGTGCGAGCTCGAGCGTACCGCTGCCGGGAATCACGATGATGCGGCCTTCGTTTTGTACTTGGCGCTCGAGAAACAGTTTGGTAGCGGCATGTCCGACTTCCATTTCATTGGGGCCGGGGCCGGCAAGGCCCGAAATGAACTGGACGATCGCGGGTTCGACCGAACGGTTTTCGGCGCGTAACACAATGCGGCGCGCCGGCTGTCCGGCCGGGTTGAAATGAAAGTACAAGAATCGAGAGGGTTGGGCGCGCTGCACATCCGATGCAAAGAGCGTGCCGTTTTCCGTGAGCCGCTCCGGATAATCGCTCACCATCAGTGAATCCGGCGTAATTGTCGGCGCAGCGACGTTCTCGACGCGCACGCGAGTCGTTCCGGAAACGCTGAAATATTGTTCGCCCTGAATCAATACCGGCACGGCGACGGGTGCGATGTCATCTTGAGCTAAAGGTTGCGTGAACTGCACGAGATCGGGCGTGACGATGGCCTGCGCTCCCGGACGAGCGCGGACAAGCGCAGCCGCTGCGGCCGTGGCTTCCTCTCTCACGAAATCGGGGCTGGCCGGATCGCCGGTGATGCGAATGGATGCGGCATCGGCCAAACTCCCGGCGTTATACGCTACGCGCACCGGGATCTGCGCGCTAATCTCGCGTTGATCGGTGACAGTGACGACCGCAGTGCCGGGGGACTTGCCGGTGAGCGTGAGTATCTGCGTCGCTTGATCCAGAGTAGCGTCAACGACTGCGGAATTGGAAACCGAAAAAGTGAGCTGCCCCAGCGCCGCCATGACGTGGATGTTTTGCGAGCTGCCAACCGGGACGGCCGCGGACGCCGGTGAGACCACAATGGGTGGCGCGGTGGGTGTGGCTGTCGGGGCTGCGCTGGGGACTGTCGCGGGCGTTGGTTGCGGCGCGGGCGCAGGGGTTTGCGCACTCGTCCCCGCGATCCACAACAAAGCAACAGCCGCCGCTCCGAAAGCGGCTCGTGCAGCTCCTTGCAAGTTGCGGTTAGGCGATTTGCGCTTCTTGGCGGGTCACCGCGGAAGCCAGCAACGTCCTGTAGCCTACTGTCGGAAAAAGCACAGTAACTAAGTCTTTTTCGGCGCGCTCGACCGTGCCCTGTCCAAATTTCGGATGGTGCACAATATCTGCTATCTGATAGCGCGATGGTGACGTTGCGGACTGCGGTCCCGTGACCAGCTGCGCACGCAAACAATTGTCGCACGCGTTACAGTTGGGTTGATCGAAGCCTTCGCCAAAGTAATTCAAGATAAAGCGCCGGCGGCACGATCGCGTTTCGGCATATTGGAGCATCATCGCCAATTTGCTCTGATCGTAGGATTTCTTCGTCTCGTAGTTGGCGAGGTTGAGCAACATGCTGCGATCTTTACGCGCCGCTTCGGTCAGCGCATATTTCGAGCGGCTGGGCGCTTCGATGAAGCCGCTCTTTTTGAGGAGCGCTAAAATCACTTTGAGTTTTGTCAGCGGCAGCTGCAAAATCTTGCGCAGGTCGGTCATGGAAACGCCGCCGTCCTGGCCGGCGAAGAGCTCCAACGTTCCAAAAACTTTCTGCACTTCTTCGATATCGGGATATTTGCCGGTCAGAAAGTAATTCTGCACCCGCGTGTCGCTCATGCGATAGATCAGAATGCACCGCGACGGCAGGCCGTCACGGCCCGACCTGCCGGCTTCTTGCGTGTATGCTTCAACCGATCCCGGCAGATCGTAGTGCACGACAAACCGGATGTTGGGCTTATCGATCCCCAGGCCAAAGGCGTTGGTCGCCACCACGGCGCGGATCTCTTCGTCCATGAAGAGATTGTGCACCATGGTGCGATCGTGTTTTTGGAGCTTCGAATGGTAAACGGCGGCGGGGACATTCAGCTCGGTTTCAAGATACTTTTGGACTTCCAGCGCGTTTTTGATCGTCGCCGTGTAGATGATGCCTGTTCCCTCGAGCTCGTCTTCCATAAAAAGGCGGCGCAGGATCTTGAGTTTGTCGCGTTCTTTCTCTGCGCGGCGCACTTCGTAAATCAGGTTGGGCCGGTCGAAACCCTTGACGATCGGTTTGACCGACGGAATGCCGAGTTGGTGCAAGACGTCCTCGCGAACTGCGGGCGTGGCGGTCGCTGTCAGTGCCAGCACCGTCGGATGTCCCAACCGCGCAATCACGGCCCCGAGCGCGAGATACGCCGGGCGAAAATCGTGCCCCCACTGGCTAATGCAGTGCGCTTCGTCGACGACGAAGAGCGGTACGCGGATGTGCTGCAGCAGCTGCAAAAACGCTTCATCTTCGAGCTTTTCCGGCGTCACGAAAAGAATGTTGAGGTTACCGCCCCGAACGCGATCGATCGCGGTTGCTTCTTGCTCTTCCGACAGCGTGGAGTTAAGCGCGACGACTTCAGTAATACCGAGCTCGCGCAACATGTCGAGTTGGTCTTTCATCAATGCGATCAGCGGGCTGACGACCACCGTCGTGCCCTCCAATAGCAACGCAGGCAGCTGATAGGTCAGGCTCTTGCCCGCCCCGGTTGCCAAAATTGCCAGGGTGTCCTGGCCGGAAACGATCCGAGAGATAACCTCTTCCTGTCCCGGCTGAAAACCCTCGAAGCCGAACTTTTCACGAAGCGCGGCCCGCAGATCGATCATATAGCCTCTTATTAAAACGAAAAAAGAAGCGATTCGGATACATGGTACCCTGGGGCAGGCGCACCGAAACGCTGAAAAGTACTATCCGGAGTGTCTCTCTATCGCGACTATCGCCCTAAGACTTTTGCCGAACTGGTGGGGCAAGATGCGGTAGTACGAACGCTCACGAGCGCGCTCGATAGCGGTAAGCTGGCCCACGCCTACCTCTTTTCCGGACCGCGCGGCTCCGGAAAAACGTCCGCAGCGAAGATTCTGGCGCGTTGCATCGATTGCGTCAACGGTCCCTCGGCAACGCCGGACAACTCGTGCGAGAATTGTCGCGCAATCTTGTCGGGCACTGCGCTTGATGTTTTGGAGATCGATGCCGCCAGCAATCGCGGGATCGACGAGATCCGCGCGTTACGCGACGCAGTCAAGTTTGCGCCGTCGGCCATGCGGATGAAAGTCTATATTATTGATGAAGCGCATATGCTGACAAAAGAAGGCGCCAACGCATTCTTAAAGACTCTCGAGGAGCCGCCGCCCCACGCCGTATTTATTTTAGCCACCACCGAGCCCGAAAAGCTTCCGCTCACCATCCTCTCGCGGTGTCAGCGATATGCATTTGCGCGGATCGCAGTTCCGGTGATGATCGACAAAATGCGTGAGATCGCCGCGTCCGAAGGAATTGCCGTCGATGACCAGGCGCTGTCGGCCATTGCCTATCGTGCCGATGGCGGCTTGCGCGACGCCCTGACGATGCTGGAGCAAGCGGCTGCGTTCGCTGACGG
>DASYYA010000145.1:0-7711 GCA_035934355.1 Candidatus Rubrimentiphilum sp.
GCCTTTGCCGGCAAAGGCAACAACGGCGGCGATGCGCTCGCTGCGCTTGCGGAGCTGCCACGCGACTCGGAGCGTATCGCATACGTTGAGAATTCTCCGTCACCCCCGGCCGCACGGCGTGATGCTGAAGAACGAGCCAAGCAGAACGGCGTGCTAATTCGCGGCTTTCCCAAGTCATTGACACAAGCACGCACGGCGCTCGAAAGTTGCACGCTTGCGTTCGACGGAATGCTCGGAATCGGCGCGCGACTCCCGGTGCCTGCGATCTATCGCGATCCGATTGCAGCTTTAAATGAAGGAACGGTTCCCGTGCTGGCCATCGACGTTCCAACGGGGGTGAACGCCGGCGATGGCGCCGTGAGCGACCCGGCGGTTCAAGCAACGCTCACGGTCACGCTGGCGGCGCCGAAGCTGGGGCTGTTACTGGAACCGGCACGCTCGTATTGCGGCGAGCTATGGATTGGCGATATCGGAATGCCGGACGCGATTCTTCAGGCGCAGTCCGGGGAATATGCGTCGCTCGATTTTTCCGAATTTTTCCGGCTGTTGCCCAAGCGCGACGCCGACTCGGACAAGCGCAAAGCCGGAGCGCCGCTGATAATCGCCGGCTCGCAGCAATTTCCCGGCGCGGCCGTTTTGTGCGCGCTGGGAGCCGCACGCGCCGGCGCGGGCTATGTCACGGTCGCCACGCCGCAGAGTGCGGTCGCGCCGCTCCACGCCCATTTGATCGAGCAAGTCGTCGTCGAGCTTAACTCGGCCGATGACGCGCTCGACGTTGCCAAGCGGTGCGGCTCGATCGGGATCGGTCCGGGACTCGGTCTCGACGACGCCACCGGCGAGCTCGTCCGCGACATCGTACGCCGGGCGGAATTACCCATCGTTGCGGACGCGAGCGCGCTCTTCCATTTTGCAAAGAATCTCGAGATGCTGCGCGGCAAACAGATCGTGCTGACGCCGCACGAAGGCGAGTTTGCGCGGCTCTCCGGCAAAGGCACGATTAAACCGGGAGATCGCGTCGCCCGATTGCGGGAATTTGTGGATCGCACCGGCGTCACGACGTTGCTCAAAGGACCCTCGACGCTGATCTACGACGGTAACGTGATGCATATCAACCCAACCGGGACGCCGTTGCTTGCAACCGCCGGAACCGGTGACGTGCTCACGGGAATGATCGCGACGCTCCTCTCACAAGGACTTGGTGTTACTGATGCGGCGCGTGCTGCCGCGTACTGGCACGGGCTGGCCGCACACGTGGCGGCTCAAGGCCGTGCAATCGGTGTCATAGCACGGGATATCGCCGACAATCTCGGCCGAACCATCTCCCTCTGGCGCTCCGAAGCAGATGTCCCCGGGCTTACGCGAGTCTTCTAAGAACCTTTGAGCAGCTTTTGCAATCCGGCTTCGTCCAGGATCGTAATGCCGAGGCTCTGCGCTTTGTCGTACTTCGATCCCGGTTCGGCGCCTGCAACAACGTAATCGGTCTTCTTACTGACAGAAGAACTGACTTTGCCCCCGGCTTGCACGATAAGCTCGGACGCTTCCTCGCGGGTCAGGTTCGCTAACGTGCCGGTCAGCACGAATGTTTTCCCGGCGAGCTTTCCGCTCGCGGCGCGAGGCCGCTTCTTCTCCGTTAATACGACTCCGGCGCGCCGCAAGCGTTCAATCATCGCGCGGTTGGCCCGCTGTTGGAAAAACAGATGCACACTGCTCGCCACTTCGGGACCGATGCCTTCGCAGCGCTGTAATTCGTCGACGTCTGCGCCGGCAATCTCGTCAATCGAGCCGAAATCGCCGGCCAAGATGGCGGCGGTTTGCGTTCCGACAAAGCGAATTCCAAGTCCGGTGAGGACGCGCGTCAGACCGCGCGTCTTTGAAGCTCCAATGTTCCGTAAGAGATTGGCGATCGTTTTTTCGCCGGTGCGCGGGACAGTCGCAAGCGCTTTGGCATCGAGCGAATAAATATCAGCGATCTCTTTCACCAGGCCGAGTTCGGTCAATTGCTGCGCCATCACGTCGCCGATGCCCTCAATATCCATCGCTCCACGGGAACAAAAATGGCGCACGCGCTCCAACACCTGCGCGGGACAGCTCGCATTGGTGCAGCGCGACATCGCTTCGCCCTCGGGATGATCCACATCGGAGTTGCACACGGGACAGCGATCGGGCATCACAAACGGTTTGAGCGCTCGTTTACGCTCGCTTAAAATCGGTCCGACAACGCGAGGAATCACATCGCCGGCCCGCGTGACGAGCACCACGTCGCCGGGCCGGATATCGTTGGTGCGGATGTACTCTTCGTTATGCAACGTCGCGTTGCGCACCGTCACACCGCCAATCTGCACGGGATCCAAAACGGCATTCGGGTTGAGCGTGCCGGTACGGCCAACCGTAATAACGATGTCACGCAGTCGCGTGCGAGCTTCCCGCGGTTTGAACTTGTAGGCGATTGCCCAGCGCGGATCGCGGCCCGCCGCTCCGAGCCGTTCCTGAACGGCCAGATCGTCAACTTTCACGACAACGCCGTCAATCTCGTAGTCCAGTTCGTCGCGGCGCGCTTCCCAACGGTTGCAATACTCGACGACGTCTTCGATACCGGCGCAACGCGCGATGTGGGGATTTACCGGAACGCCGAGTTCCTTAATATAATCCAGCGCCTGCGACTGTGTCGCCGGTTTTCCGTTACGTCCTTGCAACACGGCTAGCGAGTATGCAAAAAACGAAAGTTTGCGTTCGGCTGTCAGCCGCGGATCCAGTTGTCGCACTCCGCCCGACGCGGCTTTGCGTGGATTGGCAAAAGCCGGAAGCCCCGCGCGTTCGCGCGCCCGGTTCAGCGCTTCAAACTCACTCTTCCGCAGATACACTTCGCCGCGTATTTCGATCTCCGCGGGAGCGCCTTTTGACCTAAGGCGCAATGGGATCGAGCCGATCGTTTTGAGATTTGCGGTCACATCTTCGCCGATCAAGCCATCGCCTCGGGTTCCGCCGCGTTCCAGGGCGCCGTTGCGATACCGTAACGACGTCGCGAGCCCATCGATCTTCAGCTCGACCACGTAGCGCTGCTGCTGGGCGGCGAGTTTGCGCACGCGATCGTCGAACTGCCGCAGATCGTCGGCATTGACGGCATTGGCTAAACTCAGCATTGGAGCATGATGTTCGTAGGGAGCAAAACGCTCTGAAGGCGCCGCTCCGACGCGCTGGGTCGGCGAATCCGGCGTAAGCAGTTCCGGATACCGCTCCTCGAAATCGCGCAGCTCGGCAAGAAGCGCATCATAATCCGCATCCGACAATTGCGGATCGTCCAGCACATAGTAGCGGTAGTTCGCTTCGTCGATCTGTGCGCGCAGCTCGATCACGCGCGCTGCGGGGTTCATGCGCGGCGAACGCGCGGGCGGCTCACAATCTGAATCGGATAGCCATCGGGATCGCCGATGACCGCGAAACGTCCAAACGATTCGTCATACGGACTTTGAAAAATCGGAACGCCGCGGCCCGAACAGCGCCCGACAAACTCATCGACGTCCTCTACCGCAAAGCCGAGTTGCAGCGAGCCTGGGCGAACCGCGAGCAATTCGGTCTTGGGATGTAATCCCAGCGACGCGCCGCCTTCGAGCTCGAAGTCAACCCAATCAGGAATGCTGTCGGTTTTGAGTTTGAGCCCCATAACGTCCCGATAGAAGTCGCGCGAGCGCTTCAGATCCGAACAAACCAGCATTGCCAAAGAAAAATCAGCCATGCGTCTACTCCGAGCTTAGGCTTCGACGGCGACGCGCTCGCCCTTAGCCAGATCCTCGAGCACGCGGAGATTCTCACGCTCGAGTTCGGCGACTGCGCGGGGATCCGGCCGGCGGTGGCCGACGGCGCGTTGATCTTCCAGCACCGGGCGCAGATACTGTCCGGTGTACGAACGTTTATCGATCGCGACTTCCTCCGGCGTGCCGACCGCGACCACGCGTCCACCGCGATCGCCGCCTTCGGGGCCGAGATCGATTATGTAGTCGGCCGTCTTGATCACATCGAGGTTGTGCTCGATGACTAGTACCGAATTGCCGGTGTCCACCAAACGTTGTAAGACCTCGAGCAGCTTGTGGATGTCGGCAAAGTGCAAGCCCGTGGTCGGTTCATCCAGCACGTAAAACGTCCGTCCCGTCGAGCGGCGGGAGAGTTCGGTCGCAAGTTTGACCCGCTGTGCCTCGCCGCCAGAAAGGGTCGTGGCCGGCTGGCCCATTTTAATATAGCCTAGGCCGACATCGCAGATCGTGTGCAGTTTCCTATGGATGCGCGGAATCGATTCAAAAAAATCGGACGCTTCATCCACGCGCATCTCGAGGACGTCGCTGATATTCTTTCCTTTGTACTTCACCTCGAGCGTCTGCGCATTATACCGTTTCCCTTTGCAGACTTCGCACGGCACATACACGTCCGGCAAAAAGTGCATCTCGATCTTAATGATGCCGTCACCCTGACACGCTTCGCAACGTCCACCTTTGACGTTGAATGAAAAGCGTCCCGGCGAATATCCGCGCATCTTCGCGTCGGGCACCAACGAAAAGAGCTCGCGAATCAGATCGAATGCGCCGGTATACGTCGCCGGATTGCTGCGAGGGGTACGCCCGATCGGCGATTGATCGATCACAACCAATTTATCCAGCGCCTCGGCGCCGCGCAGGCTGCCGTACGTGCCACCCGCCGGCTGATGATGCAGATGCTGGTTGAGCGCGCGCACGACGACATCGTTGACTAATGTGGATTTGCCGCTGCCGCTTACACCGGTGATGCAGAACAGCACCCCCACGGGCAGTTGCACATCGATCCCCAACAGGTTATTCGCTTTTGCATTGCGGACTTGTAGCCACGTGCGCGGCTTTCGCCGATGCTTGGGAATGGGAATAAACTTCCGCCCGGACATATACGCGCCCGTTTCCGATCCGGGATTGGCGATCACGTCGTCCAGAGTGCCCGATGAAAGGATCTCCCCGCCTTCAGCGCCCGCCCCCGGTCCGATATCCACGACGACATCCGCATTACGAATTGTATCTTCATCGTGCTCGACTACGATCAAGGTGTTGCCGAGGTCGCGGAGCGTTTTTAACGTTGCCAGCAGCCGGTCGTTGTCGCGCTGATGCAATCCGATCGACGGCTCATCCAAAATATACAGCACGCTGACGAGCGAACTCCCAATCTGGGTCGCCAGACGAATCCGTTGCGATTCTCCGCCGGAAAGCGTGGTCGCAGAACGCGCCAGTGTCAAATAATTCAATCCAACGTTCGTCAAGAATCCGAGACGCGCACGAATCTCCTTGAGCACTTGATGTGCGATCTGCTCCTCGCGTTCGGTTGGTTTGAACTCCGCGAAAAACCGCTCGCATTGTTCGATCGAAAGCCGCGTCAATCGATCGATGTTGACACCGCCGATCGTAACGGCCAATGCTTCCGGTTTCAGACGCGCGCCCTTGCATTGCGGACACGTTGAGGCCGACATGTATTTTTCGATGTCTTCCTTGACATATTCGCTCGAAGTTTCGTTATAGCGCCGCTCGAGGTTATTAAGTACGCCCTCAAAGGTCGCCCGGTATTCCCAGACCTTGCCGGCCCGCGATTCATACGCAAAATTCTGTTCGTGGTCCGTTCCGTAAAGAATAACGTCCACCACGTCTTCCGGCATCTTCTCAATCGGTGTGGACATCTTCACGCGATACTTGCGCAGTACGCGTTCGAGCTGTTGAAGATAATACGGATTCATCGAGGGATAGCGGCCGGTGCCCAGCGTCCTGCTCCACGGAACGATTGCGCCGCCTTCGATCGATTTGCTGCGGTCCGGAATCACCTTCCACGGGTCGATTTCGATCTTTTCACCGAGGCCCGTGCACGCAGGGCACGCGCCATACGGCGAGTTGAACGAGAAAAGGCGCGGCGCCAACTCTTCAAACGAGAGTCCGCAGTAAACGCACGCAAAGGCCTCGCTATACGTCAGCTCGCGAGGTTTGCTCGACGGCTTCTCAACGACGGCGGTGACGATTCCGGTCGAAAGCCGGAGAGTCGTTTCAATAGAGTCGGTCAACCGTTTGCGAACTTCAGGCCGCAGCACCAGGCGATCGACGATAACTTCGATCGTATGCTTGCGCTTTTTATCCAGAACGATCTTGTCACGCAGTTCGCGCTGTTCGCCGTCGATGCGCACGCGGGAGAAGCCCTCTTTGGCGATCTCCTCGAACAGCTTGCTGTACTCGCCTTTGCGCCCGCGTACGAGCGGCGCCAGCAATTGTATACGCGTCCCTTCGGGCAGTTCCATGATCGAATCGACGATCTGTTCGCTGGTTTGCGAACTAATTTCACGGCCGCAATTGTAACAATGCGGGATGCCGATGCGCGCGAACAGCAACCGCAAATAGTCGTAGATTTCGGTTACGGTACCGACCGTCGATCGTGGATTGCGCGACGTTGATTTTTGATCGATGGAGATTGCGGGCGACAGTCCCTCGATGTAATCGACGTCGGGCTTTTCCATCTGCCCCAAAAACTGGCGCGCATAGGATGAAAGCGACTCGACGTAGCGCCGCTGGCCTTCGGCGTAAATCGTGTCAAAGGCAAGCGAAGATTTTCCCGAACCCGAGAGGCCCGTGATAACGATGAGGCGGTTGCGCGGGAGGACGAGGTCGATGTCCTTGAGATTGTGCTCGCGCGCGCCTTTAATAATGATGGAATCTAATCCGGTCGGCATGTTCAGCGCTCGCCTCTTCAACACGCCGCCCGGATTTTACGTTGCAGCGCTCCCCGACAGGCCTGCTAACTGGGCGGGGCGGCCCTTGGCGGGGTTGCTACCGCCTGGGCGGGTCTCTCCAACTTGATGTACTCGCCGACGACCACCAGCGCCGCATACGCCGCGACGATCTGCTGCAGCACATAACCGGCGATCGGGCCCAAAAGCGGAATGACTCGCAACAGATGCTGCAGCCATCCCGCGACGATGAACGCGATTGCGAGCAGTACCACAACGCCAAGCGTCATTCCGAAATTACGCACGGCCAAACGGCAGGAGTCGGCGACCGCTTCACCACCCGACCGCCGTCCGACCACGACGCTGGCAAATGTGTACAAAAACAATATCCAAAATGCCAAGATCGATAATCCCAACGTAAACGGAATGAGAATTGCCGCGACGATCGCTAGCACGACAAGCACGACGATCGCGGTAAGAATTGCCGCAGCGTCCGCGCGGAGCGCTTCGTTTCCATCGGCTAACGTGGTGGCACCGGTACGCCACGCAGCAGCTGCCATGCCGGTCGTATAGGCGATGGTAAGAATGACCGCCGCCAAACCGACCAGACCAATGACAACCGCGCTCAAAAAGGCCGAACCGAGCCCTGCGGCTCCCGCTCCTAACGCCGTAAATCCAACGACTGACACGAAACCAAAGACTGCCAGGATCTTGATGATCAACGCCGCGACAATTCCAATGATGATGCCCGGAACGATCAAAACCCAGTTGCCCGAAAGCAATTGCCACGACCGTTCAAACGTGTTGCCCAGTCCTTCCGTCGATTGCATAAGCGCCTCCAGACGAGCGCCTTTTACAACCAGGCTGCCGCTACCTCGGAGCACCCGAAAATCCCACGTGAAACGAGCGTAATTCAAACGGGAGTAATTCGAACGCCAGTGTCTCGCTTTCGAGCGTGACGGCACGATCGAGGGCTCGTTCGAGGCCGTCCACGCA
>DASYYA010000153.1:0-11576 GCA_035934355.1 Candidatus Rubrimentiphilum sp.
CACGATGCGCAGCGCATGCTCGTCATCGCTGCCGACGTAATCGACCACGCCGGAAAGGCGTCCATGGGTGTCGGCCCCGCCAAGCGCCTCGGCGGTGATGATCTCGCCGGTGGCTGCTTTCACAAGCGGCGGGCCGCCGAGGAAGATCGTGCCTTGCCCGCGCACGATGACGGTCTCATCGCTCATCGCCGGCACATAGGCGCCGCCGGCGGTGCACGAACCCATGACGCAGGCGATCTGAGTGATCCCCGCGGCGCTCATCCGCGCCTGGTTGTAGAAGATCCGGCCAAAGTGGTCGCGGTCGGGGAAGACTTCGGCCTGATAGGGAAGATTGGCCCCGCCACTGTCGACGAGATACACGCAAGGCAAGCGGTTCTGGGCGGCGATCTCCTGACCGCGGAGGTGTTTCTTGACCGTCAGCGGAAAGTAGGCCCCGCCCTTCACCGTCGCATCGTTGGCGACGATAACGCAGTGTTGTCCCTCGACAATACCGATGCCGGTCACGATCCCCGCGCCTGGCGCATCGCCATCGTACATGCCGTGCGCCGCTAGCGCTGAGAATTCGAGAAGGCGCGATGAAGGATCGATTAAACGCTCGATGCGCTCGCGCGCTGTCATTTTGTTGCGTTTGCGATGGCGTTCCGTGGCTTGCAGACCGCCGCCGGCGCGAACCGCTTCCAGCTCCCGGCGCAGCTGTTCGACCAAGCGCGACATGCTTTCGCGATTGCGCGTATATGTTGGACTCTTTCGGTCTAGGCGGCTCTGCAAGACGGCCATGCGACCGCGTTTTCGTTAAGCGTGCTTTAACCCCGTTTGGCGCGCTATTCGCTAAAATATCCCTATGCCGACCACATTGACCCCACATACCGATATAGCCGGCATGTACCGGCCCGCCGGGCAATTGGATATCGCGACGGCCTTGGCGCCATATAAGGGCCCATGGAATGCAAAACTTGCGGCGCACCTCCTGCGCCGGGCCGGATTCGGTGCTTCGACCGATGATGCGCGCCGCCTCAGTGAGATGGGGTTGCACGACGCAGTCAGCTCGCTCGTTGATTTTCCATCCACGTCAAATCTGCCGGCGCCGGGCGATCTGTACGATCCGCGATCGACGCTCATGCAGTACCTGCCCGGTGCCATAGGCGGCAGGGCCGCCGCCGATGATATGCAACGGCGCCAGATACAGCAGCAAGTGCGTCGCGGCGAAGTACAATCGGTGGTGGCCTTACAGCGCTGGTGGTTAAATCGTATGCTCGGCACACCGGCACCCTTACAAGAGAAGATGGCGCTCTATTTTCACGGCCACTTTACAAGTGCCGCCATCCAAAAAGGCGTGTCGCCGCAGATGGTTTACGATCAGAACCAACTGTTTCGGGACAATGCGCTCGGCAATCTGCGCGAGCTGACCTGGCAGGTCTCGATCGATCCTGCCATGATGATCTATCTGGATAACGCGCGCAGCGATCCTAAGCATCCGAACGAGAACTACGCGCGCGAGCTCATGGAGCTCTTCACATTGGGCGTCGACCACTACACGGAGAACGACGTGCGGGAATCCGCGCGCGCCTGGACGGGCTGGATCTATCGCCCGCTGCTGGGACAGCTTCAGTTTATTCCGGCGCGCCACGACAATGGAAGCAAGATGTTCTTGGGACGTACCGGCAATTGGGGCGGACGCGATATCGTTGATATCATTTTCGAACAACCCGCATGCGCGTCGTTCTTTGCAAACAGTCTGCTGAATTTCTTCGTCTACAACAGTCCGGAGCCGCAGCTTGTCCAGGCTGTCGCGAAAATGATCTCCAAGTACGATTACGATCTGAAACCGGTGATGTCCACGCTGCTGCGCAGCAACGTGTTTTACTCCGATCGCGCATATCGCGCACTCGTGAAAAGCCCGGTGGAGTTCGTGATCGGCACGTACAAGGCGTTCGGCCTGACGCAAGTTGACGAGCGCGCGCAAAACGCGCTGCGGCAGATGGGTCAGGTGTTGTTCTATCCGCCCAACGTCGCCGGCTGGCCCGGCGGCGCCAACTGGCTAACCAGTCAAACGGTCATCGCGCGCGAGAATTTTCTGGCGTCGATGGTCAATTCGCCGATGATGACGCAGGTCGGGTGGATGAGCGATGTCCCAACGCAAGCCACGCAAGCGGCGAAATCGCTCGTAAACACGATTCTCTTCGGCGATGCATCGCCCCAAGCGACTGCGCAACTCGCCGAGTATCTAAATGGCGCAAATACGTCGGCGCTTGGCATGCTCTCGGCCGAAAACTATCCCGAACGCATTCGCGGCGCCGCATATCTGACGATGGCGATGCCGGCATATCAGTTGAATTGATGAAAAATATGAAAAGATCTGGTTTTTTGCTCGGGGCGCTTAGCGGAATCACCGTCGTCGCCAATGCAGACCATGTGTTTGCGCGTGCGCTGGCGCAGACCCCACTGCCGGGGTTGCCGGGCGGCGAAAATCGCTGCCTCGTGCTCATTAACTTGCAAGGCGGCAACGACGGTCTGAACTGCGTGGTGCCGCATGGCGATGCGCAGTACTACCAAATTCGTCCGACCATCGGAATTGCGCGCGGCGACGTTCTGACGATCAACGAGCGTATCGGATTCAACCCGAACATGAAATCGTTCAAATCACTTTACGACAAGGGCCTCGTCGCCATCGTCCAGAGCGTTGGGTATCCGAATCCGGATCATTCGCACTTCCGCTCGACGGAGATCTGGCAAACCGCTGCGCCCGATAAGTACGAGCATACCGGCTGGCTCGGCCGCTACTTGGACGAAGCCGGCTTGCCGAAAGATAATCTCTTCAACGGGGTGGCGATCGCGCAAGTGTTACCCGAGGTGATGGTTGCCAACAAAACCGATGTGCCCGCCATCGCACAAGTCAACGGCTATGGCTTGTTGAGCGATCGCAACAGCTCGGCGCGTTCGACCTTTGCCGAACTGATCGGCGACAATCGCCTGCCGTTTAATTCTCCGTACTTGTCGCATGTTGCCGAGATCGAGGACCACGCGCAAAAGGGATCGCAAGAGCTGCCGAAACTGATCGCGGGCTATAAGCCTGCCGGTACGTATCCGGCGACGCCGCTGGGCCGCAGCTTGTCGTTGGCGGCGCAGATCATCGGTAGTAACGTCGGAACGCGTGTCCTGTACGTGCAACATGGTTCGTTCGATACGCACGTCGGCCAGAAACCCACGCAAGACCGGTTGCTCGGCGAGTTCTCCGATGCCGTTAAGGCGTTTTACGACGATTTGAGCGCGCACGGGAATGAGAACCGCGTACTGACTATGACGTTCTCCGAGTTTGGACGGCGCATCGCTGAAAACGCCAGCCGCGGAACCGATCACGGCGAAGCATCGCCGCTGTTTCTTATCGGCGGTGGTGTTAAAGGCGGAATCTACGGTACGTATCCCGACCTGAGCGACACGAACATGGGCAACTTGAAGTTCGCTACCGATTTCCGCAGCGTGTACGCGACGGTGCTCGAACGCTGGCTCGGGCGTCCGTCGGAAGCAATCTTGCAAGGCCGCTTCGATACAGTTGCCGCAATAGCCTAACATCGAAATTCTGTTCTTAGGTACGGGCGGCGCGCGCTTTGTCGTCGCACGCCAACTGCGCGCATCCGGCGGCATGTGGCTGCGGTTTGGGACGACGCAGATTCACGTCGATCCGGGACCCGGAGCACTGGTTCGCGCGCTTTCACACCTGCCACCCTGCAATCCGCGCGAACTCGACGCGATCGTGCTCTCGCATAAGCATCTCGACCACTCAAACGACGTCAATGTGATGATCGAGGCGATGACGTCGGGCGGCTTTCGCCGGCGCGGAACGCTCCTCGCGCCCATTGACGCGCTTGAGGGCGAGCACGTGGTCCTGCCGTATGCGCAGCGGTTCGTCGAGCGCATCGAGGTGTTGCGCGAACGCAGTGGTCCATTTAAAATCGGCGCCGTTGAGATCGAAACGTCCATTCGGCACGTGCATGCCGTGGAAACGTACGGCATTCATTTTCGTCATGGAAATCGAACCGTATCGTATCTGCCGTGCGGGAGATTCTTTTCCGGATTAATCGAAGACTATGGGAGCCACAAGCCAGACGTGCTGATCGTCAACGTTTTGCGTTACCGCGACTCGATGGACGTCGATCATTTGACGCTCGATCAAGCGCGCGAAGTAATCGGCGGCGTCAAGCCTTCTATTGCAATTCTCCAGCACTTCGGAACGACAATGCTCGAACACGATCCGCCGCGCCTAGCGTTAGCCTTGCAAGAAGAGCTCGGCCGCAGAGTCATCGCCGCTCGTGACGGGCTGGTGTTCGATCTCGAGACCGAACTTGCAGCTCTGGGTTAGTGAATCCGGCCGGACGGCTTCGGTGGCGAGCGGCGCTGCACGAATCGCGTCAGAGCCATCCATTCCGATCCGAGACGACGGCCGCCAAGCGATCGCAGCGGACCGCGATAGACGAAGATTGCTCCATGAACCGATGAAGCGGTAACGGCAGCACCGTAGCCGCCGAACTGCGCGTCGGTTTGGCCTGGGCGTACGGTGGCGCGATCGAGTGCCGCGAAGATCTGTCCGGTTGAACTATGCGCGTTGATTTGGGCGTTGCCGCGCCCCAGCCCCAACGCTACATTTCCCCTCTCTGTTTCAAACCGCGCCAACCCCGGTTCGAAACTGCCGTTGTCGTAGATAATCGTTCCCGTGACACTAGAGACGTCGATTTGTTTTGCAACACAGTTTTCGAAAAAGATATTGCCGATTGCAGTTCGTGCGCGCAAGTGATCGAACGATGAGTTGCCGACCATGATCACGCCGCGTGCGCTTTGCACAAAACCGGTTCCCGCGACATTACGTAAGCGCAAGCCGCCGTTGTGCACCAAAAGTGCAAAGATCCCGCCGCGATAATCTTGCAGATCGATTCGTCCGCGACCGACATTCGCGAGCAGGAGCGCCGTGCCCGAAGGAATCGTTAGCGTGAGGTCCCCGCCTTGCGCTTGTACAAGCACGCCTTCGTGCGGACCGCCCGGCAGTGCGCCGAGCGTCAACTCCTCCGGCGGGAGCGTGAGCGGTCCGTCGGGCGCCGATATTGTGGTTGCAAAGATTGGGATACTCCCCGCGCTGAGTGCTTGCGCTACGGCCTCAGGACGAAAGCTGCGCGCGATCACAGGCTTACCCGAAACAACTTGCACGTCGCCGCGACTCCACGTGCGCACGATGACGGTGCCGCTACGTACCATCACGCGCACGATCGGATTGTCGCCCGCAGGCAACAATACCGGTGTTTGTGCGCGCACCGGCATTGTCAGGGCCGCCAACATGAAAATGAGGATCGCGGGCGCCCGCCTCCTCGAGTGGACCATCACGCTCTTATTGTACGTGAGCCGCGGCGCTTTACATGAGAATATTATGAAATGCGCGGAATGCAGACACGAAAGAGCGCTCCGCCTTGCGGCGGCCGCAGCACTTCGACGGTTCCCTCATGGACGCGAGCGATCGATCGGACAATAGCAAGTCCCAAACCCGTTCCCGGAATTGCACGGCTGCGGGATTTATCGGTGCGATAAAAGCGATCGAATACGAAGGCCAAATCCTTTGCATCGATGCCCGAGCCGGAGTCTTGAATCTCGATGACCGCTTTGGAATCTTCGGCACCGACGCGTACTCGAACCCATCCTGTATCGGTGAACTTGATCGCATTATCGATCAAATTGCTAAAGAGCTGACGGATAAGCGCCGCATCGCCTAAGACAGTCGGCGACGCACCACCATCCTCAAACGTGAGACGCAGGCCTTTCTCATGTGCGCGCGACTGCGCGCTTGTCACTGCCTCGGCAGCGATGGCATCCAGTGCAAGCGGTTCCTTCGGAATCGCTTCGCCGGAGTCGGCCTTTGCCAGCGTCAGCATTCCGGCGACCATGCTCGCGAGCGATGCGCTTTCTTTGGCGATTGTCTCCAAACTCTCGCGCCGCACGTTTTGGTCGCGATCGCCCCACCTCGCGAGCATTTGCGCGTTCGCATTGATCGAGGTCAACGGCGTTTTGAGTTCGTGTGACGCATCCGAAATGAACTGCCGTTCGCGGGCGAAGGACTCTTCCAAGCGCGCCATGAGATCGTCGAAACTGCTTGCCAATTTCCCGATCTCGTCGCTGCGATTTTTCCAGCGTACCCGGCGGTTGAGGCGATCGGAGCCGATCTCACGCATCGCGGTTGCCAGCTGATTGATTGGATTGGTCGCTTGAGAGGCGAGAAAGATCGATAGACCGACCACCGCCAATACGATTACGGCCAGAATCACAATGATCGTTTGGCGCGTCTGTGCGAATGCGCGATTGAGCTGGTCAAGCGGCTCGCCGACGCGCACGACCAGCGCATTCTTGCCGCCGATCAGAAGTTCGTTGGAAACCAGAAACGGCGTGCTGCGCACTTGGAGGCGCTGGATGGCCGACGGTTTGGCCGCCGTGAGTCTGGGCGCGGGCGGAAAGCCGCTCGCGCCCATGTTGAAGCTGCGCGAGAGCGTATTACCGCGGGTATCTTCGACTTGGATGTAGGTCGAAGGCGAGGCCCAGCGTTGCAGATTGTCGGCGCTTTCAAGCGCGAGGAGCGTGTCGCCGCTCTGGTCCGATAGGGCGAACTGACCCGGTGGCGGCAGCGTCACGCGCTTGATGTCCCCCATGGTTTGCGCGAGGCGCGCTTGCGCGCTGTCGTACAGAATTTGCTCGAAGCGCAGCGTGACGATGAGACCGAGTGCCAGAATGGCGGCAACCAAGAGCAGGGTGTACCAGGCGGCGATCCGCCAGCGCAGCGAGGTCAATCTTTGATCGTGTAGCCGACGCCTCGCACTGTCGTGATTAACTTATCATCGAACCCGTCGTCGATTTTTCCGCGCAAGTAGCGAATATAGACGTCAATGAGATTGGAATCGCCCAGAAAATCGCTTCCCCAAACGCCGTTAAAGAGCTCGTCGCGCGAGTGCACCTTGTTGCGATGCAGTAGCAAATACTCGAGCAACGCATATTCCTTCGCCGTCAGATTTACGGGGTTGCCGCCGCGCATCACCTCGTGACGGTCGCGGTCCATCTGCAGATCGTGGTGGACGATCACGTTGTTCGTCGGAGTCCGCTCGCGTAGCCGAGCGCGCACGCGCGCCAGCAGCTCTTCGGTGGAGAACGGCTTGATCAAATAATCGTCGGCGCCCATATCGAGTCCGGCGACCCGATCCGGAATGCGGTCTTTCGCCGTCAGCATGATCACCGGCACGCGGCTTTTGGCGCGCAGACGCCGGCAGACTTCCATGCCGTCCATTTTGGGCAGCATCAAGTCCAAAACGACTAAGTCGGGCTCTTTGAGCGCGCGTTCCAATCCGGAAAGTCCGTCGGTCGCGGTTTCGACCTCGTACCCTTCGTGCTCGAGTTCCAACTGCAAGACGCGGCTAATGGCGGCATCGTCCTCGACGACCAATACGTGAAACTTCCGATTAACGGCGGGCCACCCGTTGGAAGAGCGGAGCTACGGCGAGATTGATCTGTGAGAACCAAAGCGCGATCGCGCTGCCGACGGCAATCCATAAGAGCACGCCCGGCTGGCCAAAGAACGCCGTAATCGCACTCCCTGCCGAATTCAACCCTTCCGTCACCGGAGCAAACCCGCTGCGCGCAACGACGAGCACTAACCACACGAGTGCCGCTGCGCAGATGCCGATCACCCACCCTTCCCATGCCTTTGCCGGCTCGTTGCGATAGATGGTCCGGGCGAGAATTGAAACGCGCAGATCCGCTGGAGCTTCTTCCAGTGGAAGACTGAATAGCGCGCGTTCGAGGCTCTGGTCGTTGTACTTCATTGGTTTACTCCAGCCGCTGTTTGATTCAGCACGCGGCGCAGCTGTTCTTTGGCGCGGAATAAATGCGTTTTTACTGTTCCTATCGGCATTTCGAGAACCTTCGCGATTTCTTCGTATTGGCGGTTTTGCAGATGATAGAGCGTGATAACCGTGCGATATTTTTCGGGCAAGAGCGCGATTGCGGCCCGCAAGCGTTGCGCCTCGTCGCTTGCGATCGCTTGGGCTTCCGGACCGGCGGACGAATCCGCGCGCTCGGGAAGCTCCTCGTTGGAATAACGTTTCCGCCGGTTCAAACGGTCGCAACAGGCGTGGTAGGCGATTGCAAAAAGCCAGGTCGAGAACTTAGCGCCGGGCCGAAAGGTACGCAGACTGCGGAACGCCTTAAAAAATGCCTCTTGCGCGACGTCCTTGGCCTCTTCCGCGTCGCCGAGCGTGCGGTATGCCAGGTGGTAGACCGCCCGATCGTAACGCTCAACGAGGGTCCCAAACGCCTCACCGCGCCCGCCAAGCGCCTCGTCCACGAGTACCTGATCGGCGACTATGCCCGGCGGATCGATCGAATAAGCCTCCACTGTCGCTACGGCCACGCTGGTCATACGCGCGCACGCGACCCACTGTTTCGGTCGCCGTGAAACAACCCCCCGGGGCTGCGCGTAGGTGGGTCAGATGTATCCACCGAGGGAGCGTTAATGGATAACCATATCTCCGACAACTTTGTCGCCGTCATCGGAATCTTGTGCGTGTTCGGTTTGCCGATAGCATACGCGATTGCGCACCGATGGTGGTCGCACCAAGAACGTCTGGAGATGATCCGCCGCGGAATCACGCCGCCGGATCCACGATGGGCGAAACGCATGGCGCGCCACGGCTTCGATCCTTACGTACAAACGGGCGCAGCACCGATACCATATGAAGGCAATGGTCATTCCGCTAACCGGCAGTTGCGCGCCGGAGTGATGCTGGCGATGATCGGGTTGGCAATTTTCATCGGCCTATCGTTTATTCGCCCGGGACACGTCGGGCCGTGGCTTTTAGGTGGCTTGATTCCGATGTTCGTGGGATTCGCGCAAATATTGTTGGCGTTTATGTCGGGTGCGCAATTTGGAAATTGGACGGTCGCGCCGCCGCCGCAACGGCGCACGATGCCCGGTCCGCAACCGCCCGAAGGGCCTTATGGCTGGCGTCCCGGAGCGACCACCGAACTCGAACCGCCGATTCGGCCGCCCGAGGCAAGATAGGGACACCAGCTATTTAAAGGAAAGCAAAAACCGCCGGCAAGCCGGCGGTTCTTTCGTTAACCACGCGGCTAGCGCCGCGTTGGTTTCACTTGCAGGAGACCAGGGCGATTGCCCATCCAGCTGCAGTCCGCGTCCGAACGAGGTAACCATCAGACGTGCGGTCGTAAACCTGGTAGCCCGCTCTTAGTGCGTCGGCTAAGGATTTGAAGACCATCAGACCTGCCATTCCTGGACCCTCCTTTCTTTTTTCCGTTCTATACCCTATAACGGCTTTTGTCGCAAGTAGGTTCAGTCAAATGTCGCAATTTTGATTAAAAGTTCTGTTGCGGCAGTATGTCCAAACGCTTGCGAGAACTCCGCGGCAATGCTCGATGAGCCACTAGTACGCGATGTTCGCGTGCTGGATCGCACAGAGCTTGCGCCCGGCGTCGTCCTCATTGGTTTATACGCTCCACACCTGGTTATGGTGACAAAACCAGGCCAATTTATTATGGCCATTCCGCCAAACGGCGAGCGTGCCGCGACTGCGCTCGCAATATATGAAGCGCAAGGCGAGCGTGCAAGTTTGTTGTTTTTCGTCACCGGATCGCGGACGCGCGAGCTCGCTGAATTGCGGCCCGGCGATCAACTCGGGATTACCGGGCCACTGGGAAACGGTTTTTCGCTGCCTGCCGACGGTGCGAAAATGCCTAGAGACGTGGCTATTGTCGCCGGGGGCGTCGGCATCGCTTCCGTCTTACTTGCGGCACAACTCTTGACCGATCGCGGTGCTCGCGTTCGCCTTTTTTACGGCGCGCGCAATGTCGACTTTTTGATCGACCGCGACCGCTTTGCCGATGCCGGATGCGAGCTCTGTTGCGCTACCGACGACGGTTCGTTCGGGTATCGTGGGTTCATTACCGAGCTCCTCGCGCACACACCAGACAAACCCGAGCTCATTTTAGCCTGCGGCCCGACAGCGATGTTGCGCGCGACGGCATTTGTGGCATGCGAGCTCGGCGTGCCGGCGCAGCTTGCGCTCGAGGAAACATTTGGTTGCGGCGTCGGGGGCTGCTGGGGCTGTGTCGTGCCGCTCGATCGCAAGAGCCCGCAAGCGCCGAAGTTTCCGGCTAATCCGAAAGATCACGACGACTTTGTCTACGCGCGCATTTGTAAGGAAGGTCCAGTCTTTTGGGCTCACGAGCTGCGGTGGTAGCTCGCCCCATGCTGTCCTCGCTTTTTTTTATAGTTAATCGCTCGGACAGCATGGGGCCTCGCTCCCCGCAGCTCGTAAGAGGGATGATGTATGCTGGCTGACGTTGATCTCTCCGTCCAAATCGGAGCGCTCAAGCTGCCGTATCCGACGCTGATGGCGAGCGGCTGTTACGGAAGCGGCGAAGAGTTCGCACCGCTCGTCGACCTTTCGAAGCTCGGTGCGATCGTGCTCAAGAGCGTAACGCACGAGCCCCGGCTGGGCAATCCGATGCCGCGGCTGGTTTCAACGCCGGCAGGCATGCTCAATGCAATCGGTCTGCAGAATCCGGGAATCGATTGGTATCTCGAGCATGAAGTCGCCAAGTTTGCCGATCGTCCATGCGCCGTAATAGGAAGTGTCGCAGCGTTTTCAATCGACGATTATGTGTACGTGACGCGCCGCCTGGCTGCGCGCGCCGAGATAGCGGCGATCGAACTCAACATCTCTTGTCCAAATGTCGCTTCGGAGGGCGAAACATTCGCGTGCGATCCGCAGCTCACGCGAAACGTAGTAGCGGCGGTGCGCGACGTCACCGCGAAGCCGCTGATCGTCAAGCTCTCGCCGAACGTTACGGATGTAGCGGCCATTGCCGTTTCCGCCGAGGAAGCCGGCGCCGATGCGCTGGCAATGATCAACACGTTGCGCGGCATGGCGATCGACGTGCATACCCGGAAGCCGCGTCTGGGAAATGTGACCGGCGGTCTTTCCGGTCCGGCAATTCGGCCGGTTGCGGTGCTGGCCGTCTATGAGGCGGCAGGCGCGGTTTCGATCCCGATTATCGGGCAAGGCGGAATTGAAACGCTCACCGATGCGCTGGAATTCTTCCTGGCGGGCGCCTCAGCCATCGCGATCGGAACTGCAAATTTCACCGATCCGCGAATTCCCTTGCGCATCGTCGACGAACTGCGCGAATACTTGCAGAATCGCGGCCTGGGATCGGTGCGCGAAATTGTCGGCAAAGCCAACGTAGGAATCTCGAGCCCGTTCCAATACGAGGGAGACGAAGGATGAGCCAGCTCGTCGTTGCCCTCGATCTGCCAACGCCCGGACAAGCCGAACGCATTGTTGACGATTTGTATTCGCTCGATGTTATTTTTAAAGTTGGCTTGGAGTCGCTCTACGGATATGGCGAGCGCATTTTTGCGCACATGCAGGCTCGCGATGTGCGCTATTTTATCGATGCGAAGCTCATGGACATACCGCGTACGGCGGCGGCGGCGGCGCGGCAGCTTGTACAGTCCGGGACGCACATTATCAATG
>DASYYA010000188.1:0-7531 GCA_035934355.1 Candidatus Rubrimentiphilum sp.
ATTCATTACGGAGGATCGGAAAGCGCAAGGGTTAGTGCTCGGCATGAACGTTCGCGAAAATGTGACGCTGGCGCAGTTGCAGCGTTTCGTCGATCACGATCAGTTGATCGACCGGCGCAAAGAAGAAGCTGCCACCCAGGAGTACATCGACCAGTTGCGCATTCGCACGCCGAGCTCCGAACAGTTGGTGCGCAATTTGTCTGGGGGAACCCAACAAAAAGTTGTACTCGCCAAGTGGCTTCTTGGGAACGCAAAAGTCTTCTTATTCGATGAACCCACCCGCGGCATCGACGTGGGCACCAAGAGCGAGATCTATCATTTAATGTTGAAATTACTCGCGCAAGGCGCCGGGATCGTCATGGTCAGCAGCGAGTTGCCCGAAGTCTTAGGCATGTCGCATCGGATTCTGGTGGTTCGCGCCGGCCGAATCGTGCGCGAGCTCTCACGCGAAGAGGCCACTGCCGACAAAGTGATTGCCGCGGCCGCCGGAAGTGCCGCATGAAACCGGAGACGCGAGCCTATTGGCTGCGGGCACTGGGTGCAATCGCGATCCTCATCGCGCTCGCGATCTTGATCAACTGGGCCGCGCACGGTTCGTTTTTGCTCCCGGGAAATATCGTGCGCGTCCTGCGCCAGATTACCTACAACTTTATTATGGGTGTCGGCGAAACGTTTGTGATCATTACGGCCGGAATCGATCTTTCGATCGGCTCGCTGATTTCGCTAACCGGCGTCGTGATGGCAATTTTTGCCAACCATCTGGGCCTTCATGGCTTTCCGCTGATTGCCGCAACGCTGATCGTCGGCCTGGCGGTTGGTGCCGGAGCCGGATTTATTAACGCCGTGCCGGTCGTCAAACTCAACCTGCCGCCGTTCATCACCACGCTTGCGATGATGCAGATGGCGCTCGGACTGTCGTATATTCTCTCAGGAGGCCAACCCGTGCCGCTCGAGATGACGGACTTTCAGAAGACCGGGTACGGTTCGTTCTTGCATACGATCGTTCCGATTCCGGTAATTTGGATGATCGTGATTCTGATCTTGAGCTCGGTTTTGCTGATGCGCACGCGATTTGGCCGCTACGTTTTTGCGCTCGGCGGCAACGAAGAGGCGGCGCGGCTGGCCGGCATCCCGGTGGGCCGCGTAAAGACTGCGGTGTACGTGGTGAGCGGCATGTGCGCCGCCACCGTCGGCTTTTTATACATGGCGCTGTTTTCGTCGGGATCCCCGCAAACGGCAACTGGAAACGAAATGCTGAACGCCATCGCTGCGGTCGTTGTCGGCGGCACCAGCCTCATGGGCGGGCGCGGCTCGATCGTCGGCACGTTCTTTGGCGCCTTGCTGATCGGTTTTTTGGACAACGCGATGAACTTGCTCGGCATCAACTCCTATTTGCAATGGGTTGTGCTGGGCGCGGTGATTGTAACCGCCGTGGTTCTGGACGAGCTCCGCAAGAGGTATCTGCGACGAGTGTAACTCCCGAACAAAAACAGGGAATGCCGGTGACACCGCCACGGAGCAGGCGCCGGCCCGAACCGCTAGGTGCGCTCGCCTTTGCCGCACTCGGCGTCGTGTTCGGTGATATCGGCACCAGC
This sequence comes from Candidatus Rubrimentiphilum sp., assembly GCA_035934355.1. Taxonomy (GTDB): domain Bacteria; phylum Vulcanimicrobiota; class Vulcanimicrobiia; order Vulcanimicrobiales; family Vulcanimicrobiaceae; genus Rubrimentiphilum. Next base: position 1,596 of record DASYYA010000188.1, read on the forward strand.
CCGCTCTATGCGTTTTCGCTCTGTTTTTCGGGCGAATATCCCGCTGCCGTCACGCGCGAAAACGTTCTCGGCATTTTATCGCTGATTTTTTGGGCGCTCGTAATCGTCGTAACCGTGAAATACGTTATCTTCATGCTCCGCGCCGATTTCGATGGGGAGGGTGGCACCCTCGCGCTGCTTGCGCAATTGGTGCCGGCGCGCCGCGCCGCCAAACCGATTGGATTATCGGCGATTGCGTTGATGATGCTCTTCGGCGCATCGATGCTCTATGGCGATGGCGCGATCACGCCCGCGATCTCGGTTATTTCAGCGGTCGAAGGGCTGGACGTCTGGACGAAGGCCGCGCATCCTTTTATCGTTCCGATCTCTGTAATTATTTTAATCGCCTTGTTTGCGGTGCAGCGGCGCGGCACCGGCCGAATCGGCTTTCTTTTTGGGCCGATTGTGCTCGTGTGGTTTGTTGCCATCGCGGTTACCGGAGTGGCGAGCATCCTGAGGAATCCGGTGGTCCTCGTCGCGCTGAATCCGATGCATAGCTGGTCATTCGTTCTGCGGAACGGTTTCATGAGTCTCTTGATCTTTGGTGCCGTTGTATTGTGTGTCACCGGCGTCGAAGCGCTCTATGCCGACCTGGCGCATTTTGGACGCAAGCCGATAACGCTTGCGTGGGCGACGGTCGTGTTCCCAGCATTGGTGCTCAACTATTTCGGGCAGGGCGCATTGGTGCTGAGCCATCCGCATGCGATCGCTGCGACGTTTTTTGCCTTGGTTCCGCGCTGGGGCTTGATTCCGATGGTGATCTTGGCAACGGCTGCCACGATCATCGCCTCTCAGGCTTTGATCTCAGGAGCCTTCTCGCTCACGCAGCAAGCGATTCAACTCGGCTACATTCCGCGCTTTCGCATCATCCACACGTCGCGCCATTTCGCCGGGCAGATCTACATGCCCACGATCAACGCGCTGCTCGGCATTGTTTGCGTCGTGTTGGCGATCACGTTCCGGTCGTCCGCAAACTTAGGCGGTGCGTACGGCCTGGCGGTGACCATTACGATGCTGACAACCACGATCGGATTTGCCGAGCTGTTGCGCAAACGCTGGAGGTGGCCGGCATGGCAATGGGTACCGCTCATTGCTATCTTCCTCTCGTGGGATGTGCCGTTTTTGATCGGTAACGCTTCGAAATTTGTTTCGGGCGGATGGGTTCCGGTCGCGATGGCGAGTGCGCTCTTCACCATTTTTGTCACGTGGAATCGCGGCCGGCGCCGCTTGATGGAGAAACTGACCGAACACACGCTACCCGCCGAACATTTCGCGCGAGAAGCCAAAGCGCCCAGTCAGGCGAGCGGCACCGCGGTCTTCCTAAGTCCCGAACCCAAAGGCATTCCGTTTGTTTTGCGGCACGAGTGGATGCGCAGCCACATTATTTACGATACGATTGTCGTGTTGACCATCATGCATTCGCAGCGCCCGTTCGTATCCTCGGAGAAGCGCGTGGAGATCGAAGAGCTCGCGCCGCGGCTGCAGCGGGTCAAAGCCTGGTACGGTTTCATGGAAGAGCCGCACATTCACGATATTCTCAAACACCTGCGCAAGCATCTGCCTTTGGTTGATTTTACGCGCCCCACATACTATTTGGCCGATCCGAAGATTGCCGACGATCCGTCGCCCAAAGGTCTACCGAGTTGGCAACTCAACCTATTTCGCTGGCTCGCGCGCAACGCGCGACCGCTCACCGACTCGCTCGGAATACCGCCGAATAGTCTGATCGAGTTCGGCGTCGAAGTAAAGCTTTAGGTTCGTTAGAAGTCGGAATCCTTGAGTCCGGTGTTCGTGCGAAGATCGGTCCAGGTTTCGAGCGAGAGAATTTTGCCGCCGCCGTAGCGGACTTGCTCCAGTGGGAAGTGCGTGATCTTCGAGAAGTACAGAATTGCGCGATCGATTCCCGGATCGTCGCTTTGATCGGTGATGCGCAGCTCCACTTGTATGGTGGGTTGGCCGGCGATCTCCGGGCCGGGGCGCTCGCTCAAGTTTCCTTTGATGACTTTGTACTTATCAACTTGATTCTGCAGCAAACCCTCCGGGATCGTGTATCCTCGAAGCGAAGTCGCGCGGCTGTCGTGGATGCTGACATTTAAATGAATGAACGAGATCAGGCCGCCTTGATGGCCGCTGACCGTATCGCCGCCCTTCCAGACGCCGCCACCGCCGGCACCCGGTCCCGAAACGATCTGCGTTTTGGCTAAACGTGGCCGCTTGAACCAGTAGCGGTACACGCGGTCTTGCGTCTGACCATCTTTCACTTCGTGCGCATGAACTGTTACCGTGTAATCGTTGATGCGTTCAAATGCCTCGTCAAAGGCAGCAATTGCGGAAACGGCAGCGGCGCTTCCGGCGATCGCTGTTATCGGCAAGATAAAAGCAGCGGCAAGAACGCCGTAAAGCAGACGACGTGCGGTCATGGTACCTCCGATTCGAGGTCGTTAGGTTCGCTTAGGAAGCGTCGTTTCCGCTCGGGGCGGCGGTCTCGAGCACACTTCCGTGCTTGCCTTCAACGCCAATCAACACGTCGCACTTTGCGTTGGCGGCGATCTCTTCGATATCGCTGCCGAGCGGGGCGCCGGTGTATTTGCCCTCGCGGTAGGAACCCATCATAATGAGGCTCGCACGCTCGCGCTTGGCGACATCCAAAACCGCCTGCGTCGTATTGCGCGTCTTAACGATCTCAGTGTGAATGTTTATCCCATTTTGCATACCGAGAGCTTCAGCGGCACCCAGTGAGTCCAAAGCCGCGCGTTCCTCTGCAGGCATTTGGGCGTCCGCCGGCAGCATAAACGGCACTTCCAAAATATAGATCGCAAGCAGATCCGATTTCGCACCATGCGCAAGTTTTGCTGCCAGTGCCATCATGTGCCCGGATTCGATGTCCGGCGAAAAGACGATGATGATGCTGCCCACCAGCCGCCGGAGATCGCTCTCGGCCTGTTTTGCCAAGCGTTGGACGAACGACGATGGCGGATGGAGCATCCACCACAGCGTCGATGCCATAATGCCCGCAATAAATACAGCGACCAGCGCGCCGGCGATCGAGAAGTGGATCATCGACTCGCGGAGCGCATGCGCGCAAAAAGCACGAGGCGGTAGATTCCGAGCAGCATCAGCAGGCCTCCGAGGATGAAGCCGGTGAGCGTTTCAAACCTCAGCCCGAATGCCGCTGTGCGGACGAGAATAATCATGCCCAGAACGACGTAAAGCACGTAAACGAACAAGCGAAACGCAATCAAGCCGAGGCCTGCGCCTTGCGCTCGTCGCTCGCGCGGAGATTTGCATGGTACTCATCCATCAACTCGAGCTCGCCGGCATCACGCAGGATCTGCGTTTGGGCTGTTCGCCAATCATGTGGCCGCGAACGCAGCAGTGGCAGCCCCTTGTTGAGCCGATAGACCAAATACAGTCCCACGCCGACAATAAGCCAGCCTGGCCCGGCGACGCGCCCAATGTCGTGGGTTATCAGTGTGAAGATCAAAATCGAAAAAATCCCGATAAATCCGATGACACCGATAATGGGAAATTCGACGCGCTCCCCGCGCACGCGTATCGGAATGTTGAACGGTATTTTGAACTTGCGCGGAGTCATGGGATCGTAGAGACGCAGTGCGACAAGCGCGATGAATACAAACGAGTAACTCGTGGCCGCGCCGAACGCGTAGAGATCGCCCAGAAACGTCACGCCGTCTTCGCCGTGAAATAAGCGCTGATACACGGCTTGCGCACCATGGTCGAGCTGCGGAAGCGCTGCAAAAATTAGCACCACGACTGCCAATCCGCAAAACGTCAAGATCGAAAATGCGGGGGTACGGAAACGGCGGTGCACGCTCTGAAAGACCGAGGGCAGCAATTTCGACGTGCTCATCGAGTATGCGATGCGCGACGCGCCAAAAACGCCCGAGTTACTCGATATCAACAATAGGATCGCGCCCAAAACCGGAACGTAAAACTGTGCCAGCATTCCATAATACGGAATCTGCGCGCTTAGCAACGCGACGCCTTTGCCTTGATTGTCGCCATTGCCGGGAAAGAGTTGCCAAAACGCGATTGCATGTCCATGCGCATCGTGCAGTGGATGCCAGCTCTGGAATCCGAGCGCTAAGTTCGAGTAACCGATCGCGTAGATCAAGATCGTGAGGATGAGTACGAGCGACGTTCGCGGGATCACCGAGGCTGGGCGCTGCGTTTCTTGTGCGGCTTGCGAGATCGACTCGAGCCCCACGAATGATATGATTGCCAGCGAGGTTCCTTGCATCAGTGCAAACGTCGACGGCCACGAAACATGCATGGTGTGGACGAGCAAACTCGGACTGAACGCGAAGAGAAAACCAAAACAGAGGATCAGTGTCTCACTGATGACGTCGATCGCGCTGACCGAACCTTGAAAGACGGTGCTTTCACGCACGCCGACCACGTTGAGCAAGCAGAGTATGACGATAAATCCAAGCACGAACCAGAAGTGAGTCCACGGGTGAAGTGAGGATACCAGCGGCGGCGCCAGCTGTGAAAGATAATCGACGCTGGCCCACGCGAAGAGCGTGATGTCGATCGTAAAATCGAGCAGCACGGCCCAGCCGGCGAGAAATCCGAAGATGTCGCCCAAGCCGCGCAGCACAAAGTACTGGCCGCCGCCGGCAACCGGATACGCCGCGGCGAGCTCGGTGTATGCCAAGCCGATGCACACATAGACGAGCCCCGCAAAAAGAAAAGCGAAGTTGGACGCACCGGCGGCGTATGCAAGCACCAAACCAAGACCGATAAAAATGTCGGCGCCGACGTCCGAATAACCCCACGAAAACGAGCCCCAGGGCCGCACCGCGCGGCGTAGCTGGGGGTTAGAAGACATTTTGATGCAATGTCAGCCGGTCGCCGTCAAGTGCCACAACATCAAAGCGGAAATGCGATCCCGGCGCGACGATCTGTACGTAGTCCGCGGCGATTTTTCGCAACGTCCGGCGCTTGCCGGCGTTCACCGAAGAGAGAGCGCTGCCGAACCTGCGCGAATCGCGCCGTCTGACTTCGACAAAGACGATCGTGTTGTCGTGACTGCAGACCAAATCGATCTCACCGCCAGGTATGCGCACATTGCGTTGCACGACGCGATAGCCCGACGACTCTAAGAATGCTGCGGCGCGATCCTCTCCCGCTCGGCCTTTGGCGCTTTTATCCAGCGCCAAATATGACTTCCGCTTGTTCCGCGCTAAATCCGAATGCGAGCTGCGCTTCGCGGACGCGCCACCAGCCCGACCGATGGTGCACACAAGGCCCGTGTTCTTTGAGCGCACGCAAATGCTCCGGCGTCGCGTAGCCTTTATGATCGGCAAAGCCATACCGTGGTTCGGCTTCGTGCAACTCGCGTAAGAGCCCGTCGCGGTGCACCTTGGCGACGATCGAGGCGGCCGCCACCACGGCGCTGCGCGCGTCGCCTTTAATCAGCGGTTCTTGCGGCCCCGCAAATGACTTGATCCGGACCGCGTCGGTGATCAAGTATTGCGGCGATAGCGTCAATGCCGCCAATGCGCGTTCCATTGCCAGCACGCTCGCCCAATAAATATTGAGGCGATTGATCTCCTCGACGCAAGCGCTACCGACAGCCCACGCCGAGCATTTCTCTTTGATCGTCTGTGCCAGCTCGACGCGCAATTCGGGCTTCACTTGTTTTGAATCGTTGAGTCCGCGAAGCATCAACGGTTCCGCGAGAACGACGCAAGCAGCGACAACGGGACCGGCGAGTGGACCGCGCCCGACTTCGTCGATGCCGCCGACATAAACGAAGCCCCGCTCACGTGCCGCTTTTTCGAATCGATGGATGCGATGCAGCCGGCGACGCTCGCGTTCGTAAGCGTTGCGGGCTTTACGCTGTTTGGGCGTCACGCGGAGCGGTCTCCAAG
>DASYYA010000195.1:0-5593 GCA_035934355.1 Candidatus Rubrimentiphilum sp.
GATCTCGCCAAACAACTCGAGGAGTTCCTCGCCGGCCCGACGGCCGTGGTGTTTGCCGGCGACGATCCGGTGGCACCCGCCAAAGCGCTCAAGCATTTTTCCGATGACGTTAAAGCCATCGGGATCAAGGCTGCGTATATCGACGGGCGCGTGGTCGATGCCAAACAGGTTATGGTGCTGGCGGCGCTTCCGTCGAAGCTGGAATTGCTTGCGCGCCTTGTCGGTTCGCTGTCAAGTCCGCTGCGCGGTTTGGTAAATGTCCTCTCGGGAAATCAAAGCGGCCTCGTCCGCGTACTCAATGCCATCCGCGAGCAACGAGAAGCCGCGGGTTCGAACGCTTAGGTTAAAGGAGAAAACTCATGGCAGTTGCCGATATTATTGAAACCATTGATAAGCTCACCGTGCTCGAGCTTGCGGATCTGGTCAAACAACTCGAAGAGAAGTACGGCGTTTCCGCCGCTGCGCCGGTTGCGATGATGGCACCGGGAGCCGGTGCGCCGGGTGCCGCTGCGCCCGCCGCGGAGAAAACTGAATTCGACGTCATTCTGACCGAAGCCGGACCCGAAAAGATCAAAGTGATCAAAGCAGTGCGCGAACTCACGAGCCTTGGCTTGACCGAAGCCAAGACGTTTGTGGAAAGCGCGCCCAAGCCGGTCAAGGAAGGCGTCAATAAAGACGAAGCCGAGGCTGTCAAGAAGAAGCTCGAAGAGGCCGGCGCCAAAGTCGAAATCAAGTAGGGCCTTTTTACCCCTGCGAACAAAGGGAGCGTGCCAACAGGCGCGCTCTTTTTTGCAATGGAGGTATGAAGTGCGCAAATTCACGATTTCCCTAACTGCGGCTCTCGCAATAACCGCAGGCGTTGCATATGCCGCAACGATGGCCGCTCCGACAATCGTTACGCCCGCAACGATCCATTGGGCTGCCGGAACCGGCATGATGAAAGGCGCCCAAGTCGCGGTGCTCGCCGGTAATCCCCAAAAAACGGGACTCTATATCGTTCGCATAAAGATTCCAGCCGGTACCGTCTTTGCACCGCATTATCATAACGAAACTGAGAATGTGAGTGTGGTATCTGGCGCGCTTTGGGTCGGGCTCGGCAATAAGATGAACAAGGCGAAAATGATGGCTCTCCCTGCGGGATCGTTCGTGCAGGTTCCAGCGAAGCTGCATCATTATGCCATGACGAAAACAACGACCGTCATCGACATCACGGGCATCGGCCCCGAAACGATGATGGCGGTCAAACCATAACGCATACACTTGAACGCCGCGGCGCACCAGCCACCGATCCTCGTCAACATTGCGATCTACGCGGTCATCGCGGCGTTCATTGTATTTCGCTACTCGCGTCCGATGAAGATGAGCCTCACGCGACTCTTCGTCGCGCCGGTGCTCTTCGTGGCGCTGACGTTCTTTGCGATCTGGGCGGGTCAGCAAGAATTTCCCGCCCCAGCCGCGATGACCGCGCTCGCCGTAGTCATCGGCGCGATCTTCGGCGTGCCACTTGGCGTGGTCATGTCGATACACCGCGTCGTGCGGCGCACGGAGAGGCCGCACATCATGTACGTCGAGCCCTCATGGCTGACGGCCGCGATTTGGGTCGCGGCTTTCATCGCCCGGGCCGTGATTCGACTGCAACTTCCGGCCAGCACCACGGGTAGCATCGTAGGTGACGGCCTGCTGGTATTTGCTATTTCAGCCGTGCTGACGTCATATGTGGTCATCTATTTGAAATTCCGCGCGCTCGATGAGGTGTCGCCATCCGCAATCTAACCGGAGGAAACATGGAACAAGTTCAAACGCGCCCCCGTGCGTCGTATGCATGGTGGATTGCGCTGGCAATCGGCGCGATTATCGTCATCTCGATGATTGGATCGTACAACGGTTTGGTTTCGATGAGTCAGGCGGTGGACGCGCAATGGGGCCAGGTGCAGAACGTCTATCAACGCCGCGCCGATCTTGTGCCGAACTTAGTAGCCACGGTCAAAGGTGCGGCGAACTTCGAAAAGAGCACCTACATCGCCGTCGCCCAGGCGCGTGCCAGCGTCGGCCAGATTTCACCGCAAGTGGTGCAGAATGCGGTCAACGATCCGAAGGCGATGGCGCAGTACGAAGCGGCACAGAATAATCTGGGATCGGCGCTCTCACGGTTGTTGGTCGTCGTCGAGAATTATCCGGAGCTCAAGGCCAACGAAAACTTTTTGACGCTGCAAGCGCAACTCGAGGGAACCGAAAACCGCATCGCCGTCGAGCGCCGCCGGTACAACGAAGTGGCGCAAACGTTCAATACACGGCGCAACACGTTCCCGACGGTGCTCTATGCGAACTTGTTTGGCTCCAAGTTCAACAACAAAGCCTATTTCCAAGCTCAGCCCGGAGCGCAGACCGCACCCAAAGTCAATTTCCCGTGAGTGCGATAGATGGCGCGCGCATTCGCGCCGCCATTGATGGGGCTGAGGGCGGAACCACCGGGCGCATCGCGGTTCGCATCATTCCGCAGAAAACCGAAAATGCGCTGGAAACCGCAGAGCGCGAGCTGGGACGCGCGGGCTTGCATAAACACCGGCACCGCAACGCGATAATTTTTTTGGTCGCGCCCAAGTCGCGGAAGTTTGCCGTCTATGGCGATAAGGCGATTCACGAGCGCGTCGGCGATGCATTTTGGCGCGACGTCGTTGACGAGATGACGCCTTACTTTGCGCGCGAGGAGATGACCGCCGGTTTAATCGCGGGTATCGAGCGCGCCGGCGAACAATTGCGCGCACACTTTCCGAAGGCGCACGCATGATTCTCGCGGCGCTCGCGCTCGCCGCGGCCGTTTCGGTGCCGCCACGGCCAACCGAATACGTCACCGATACGACCAACACGCTGAGCTCAACCACTGTCGAAAACCTCGACGGTGAGCTCAAACACTACGAAGATGTTACCGGCCATCGCGTCATTGTGTGGATCGGACAAACCACCGGCGACACGGCGCTTGAGGACTGGACGATTGCAGCCGCATCGCAATGGAAGATCGGGCGTAAGGGCAAGGACGACGGCGCGATTCTGTTCATGTTCATGCAGGATCGCAAGATTCGCATCGAGGTGGGTTATGGTCTCGAGCCGTCGCTCACCGACGCGGATTCAAGCCGCATCATCAACGAAACGATTCGTCCGGCGATGCGCGCCGGCAATCCCGATGCCGCGGTGCAAAACGGCGTCGATCGCATGTTACTGACGATCACGCCTTCATTTAAAGATCAGATCGGCCACACGGTGGCGCAGCCGTCATCCGAGTCAAGCGGATCGACAATTGGCACGATCATTTTCATCCTGATAATCATCGCGATCTTTACCATTCCGTTATGGACGATGCGCTATCGCCGCGGCGGCCGGTTCGGTCCCGGCTGGATCTTTTTGGGAAGCGGCATGGGCGGCGGCTGGGGTGGTGGCGGCGGCTTTGGCGGCGGCCTCGGCGGTGGTGGATTCGGCGGCGGTTTTGGCGGCGGCGGCGCCTCCGGCGGCTGGTAAGACTAGCTTAGCAGTACTTCCAACCCGCAGGGCACGTTTTCTTCGATGTCGCTTTTACCGGCGTAATGTGCCGGATGCCGCTCGAACTATGTGTTCGCGCGACTGCCGAACCTGTTTCACGGCGCGGAGCTCCGCAAACGCCTTTGTACTGGTTGTAAAAACCGTTGGTGTACATGACGGGCGTTCCGCACGCAACGTTCGGATTGTAGCGCGCAAATAGCGCGGGATCGCTGGCGAATTCATTTTGCAGCGCGCCGATGCGATGCGAGTCCGTCGGGTGATCCGACAGAATCTCCGGCGGGCTCGACATCTTGCTGCTCTGAAATGCTTGCATCAGCCAGATGAGGCCATACGGGTCGAGCCCGGCCTGCGCGCACGTGATCGCGCCTTTTTGGTCGGCGTTTTCCTCGACGTTGCGCGAAAAATGCAGCGCCTCGAGGTTGGCCGCGAGGTTGATAAGCGAATTGGCCAATCCGCTCGCGCCGCGTCCGAGCAGAATCTCCGCCAGTGTTCCGTACATGCTGAGCTGCTGGTCTTTCTTATAAAGGCTGAGCACATCGTGGTGAATGTCGTGCGACGTTTCGTGACAGAGCACGCCCGCCAGCTCTTCCTTGTTCTTGACGAACTTCATCATTGCGGTCGTCACGTAGACGTTGCCACCCGGCACGGCAAATGCGTTGGGCTGCGATTCGTTCACCAAAATAAAGTGGAACGGAACAAAATACTGCGGATCGGCGATTCGCTTGATGCGATCGGCAATCGGATTCAGAATCGAGTAGTATGGAGAGCTCGAGAGAATCTCGCCCTTTTGCGAGAGCTGCTGATACTCTTGTTGTCCGATCTGCATTTCGATTTGCTCGTCTTGCGTGTAGGCCATTGCGGGCGCCAGGCACCCCAGCGCAAAGACGACGGCGGCGAAAATTCCCCTCAAGCGTTTCATCTGATTCCGATTCCTCTCCAACGTAACGTTCGTACCCAGAGCATCCGTTCGCACCGAAGCATCCCACCGCTTGCTCGTTGGTCGTGTGGGTAAAAATAGTGGTCATTCCGAGGAACGAGGAACCGCGAGGCACGAGCGGCTAGTCGAAGATACGCCATGCCCGTCCGCTCAGCTGCAAAATATGTCCCAAAAAAGCTCTCGCTCAAGAGCCTGCGCACCGCCGCAGCCGGATGCAAGGGTTGCGATCTGTACAAACACGCGACGCAAACGGTTTTCGGCGAGGGGTGGGTGTGCGCGAAAATCATGTTTGTCGGCGAACAACCTGGGGATAGCGAGGACCGTTTAGGGCATCCGTTTGTTGGTCCGGCCGGCACACTTTTGCGTAAAGCGATGGAGCAAGCGGGCATCGATCCGAGTGAAGTCTATATCACCAATGCCGTCAAGCACTTCAAATTCATCGTGCGCGGCAAAAAGCGCATTCACAACAAGCCGAAGACGATTGAGATCGAGGCCTGCGAACCATGGCTCGAATCCGAGCTGAAGCTGGTTAAGCCGGATCTGGTGGTTGCACTCGGCGCAACCGCCGCACAAGCATTTCTCGGCTCGAGTTTTCGGTTGACGAAGCACCGCGGCGAAGTCTTATCTTCGGTTCTCGCTCCTCGCGTGACCGCAACGGTTCACCCGTCATCGATTTTGCGCGCCCCGGACAGCGCCACTCGGAAGCGCGAACTCGGTAAGTTTATTGAAGACCTAAAACACGTTGCAAAGCTGATTGCATAAGTCATTCCGAGGGACGAGGAACCGCGACGAAGGAGCGGCGCCGAGGAACGAGGCGAAACCCCAGCCTATGAGCTTTCTGCTCGCGGTGGCATTGATGTACCCCGTTGACAATACAAAAAGCGTGATCCGCATAAACGAAGTCGGATATCTACCGCACGACGCGCACATCGCCGTCATCTGTTCACTGCAGCCGCGAAACTTTCAAACGTTCCGCGTCCTCGATTCGCATGGCAATACCGTCTTTACCGGAGATGCAACGCCGAAGGGTCCGTATGGCCCGTGCGTGTCCAGCTACGATCTGAGCTTCTCGCACTTCACCCGCGAAGGAACATACCGCATCGACGCGCAGGGTGTGCAGTC